>DIJW01000043.1:0-14026 GCA_002421475.1 Thiomicrospira sp. UBA5634
GTGTTTCATCACCAAATGCAAATCGTGGCTAATCATTAATACCGCACATTGGCGTGCACGCTGTTGTTCATGTATCAACTGATAAAGTTGGCTTTGCCCTTGCAGATCAATTCCCTGTACTGGCTCATCGAGTACCAGTAAGTTTGGATTACGTACCAAGGCGCGAGCCAGTAATACCCGCTGCATTTCACCACCGGATAAGGATTGAATAGATTGCTGTAAATAAGATTCGATTTGGAGTTCAGCTGCGACGCGCGCCAGCTCTGTGGTATGATGTTCGGCCTTTTTTAACCCCAGTTGTAAAAACCGCGCCACGGTGAGTGGCAGCGTGGGGTCGATATGAATTTTTTGCGGCATAAAACCAATAGTCAGGTCTTGGTGATGCGTGACTTGGCCTGCGCTTGGGGTGATAATCTTTAATAAAATTTTCACCAGTGTTGATTTGCCTGCGCCATTCGGGCCGATTAACGTGATAATACGGTTGCGCGCGATTTGCAGGTTAATATCTTGCAAAACTTTACGTTCACCAAAATGATGGTGGACGTGTTGTGCGCTAATGAGTAAGGTGGGATCAGTCATGGCGTTATTTTACAGGGAGATGCGACCTATGCGAAGTGGACTACAGGTTTTTATTAGCAGTTTATTGCTGGTGTTGAGTTTGCAGGTACAAGCGGTGACGGTGGTGACCTCAATTCCGCCGTTGGCTGCTATCGTTCAGCCTTTGTTGGATGAGGATGATGAACTGGTGGTTTTATTGACGCCCGGCGCATCTCCCCATGGTTTTCAGTTAAAACCCAGTGATATGCGCGCGCTTGAGCGTGCGGATCTGGTAGTTTCGGTTGGTACTGGTGTGGATGCTTGGTTAAACCGTGCATTAACTGATTTTAAAGGTTCACGAGTGCTGATGGTGCAACAACCAGGCCTGGTGAATTTAACCAAACGTGAAGGCGGAGTGTGGGCAGCACATAGTCACAGCCACGGTGAAGTTAAAAATCCGCTTCGGATGGATGGGCATTTATGGCTAAGTTTAGATAATGCGCGTTTAACATTACATGCGGCGAGTGAAATGTTACAGGTTTTAAATCCGCGTTTTGCAGGCGCTTATGCTGCGCGCGAACGTGAAATTTTGGCCAGTTTAGCTGAGCGTTACCAGGCTTGGGAAAAGGATTTAACACCGCATCGTGAACAAGGTTTTGTGGTGATGCACGATGCATATCAGTATTTTGAAGCGCAGTTTGGCTTAAACGGGGTTGGGACAATTCATGTTAATCCTGAGGTTGCGCCAAGCATTAAACGCTTGCAGGAATTACGTCAAAGTATTGTTGATCGTAATGTGCGTTGTGTATTTACCGAGCCGCAGTTTCCCCAGTCGCGTTTACGTCCAGTAGTGGATGGTTTGGAGGTTGATATTGGTACGCTAGATCCATTGGGTTTTGATAACGAAATTCGTCCTTATGAAGCGTTTTATGATCGTTTAGTGCAGGATTTTGTGGCGTGCATGGAGTAAACACAATACACCTGGTTGGTTGGCCGGGGGCGGGTAAGGCCGAGTTAGCGGCTGAACTGGCAAGTTTGGGCTTTCAGGCAGAAGCCGGTCATGCTTTAGCATGGACGGACACTTCGCAACCTGTATGGGTATTGGTTGATGCGCGTTCACGCATTGAAGACCTGGTTGCGCTACAAAAACTACTCGCAGCCGGTGATCTTGTGGTGTTGATGTTTTGGCAGCAGGTGGCATTGGATGAGCAGGCCTGGTGGTTAAAGCAATGCCGCCAAATGGCGAAACCTTATTTATTAAAAACTCAGCCGTTAACGGAGGCTCAAGTGGTGGCATTATTGCAAACGCCTAAAACTGCCCAAAACCCGTTTTGGCCGTCGTTAACGGTATTGCAGCTTGACGCGCCGTATACTGTGATATTGGAACACGCGATGTTTGTGCTGGACAGTGCGCGCCGTATGTTAAATGGTAAGTTATGGCGCGTACGCTGGGTTTGTCAAACGTTGGAATATGTTAATCCGGTTGTGATAGATATGACTCCGACGCGTTTTGAGACGCTGGCTGCTTTACCTAATGAAAAACCGGGTGCGGTGCGTGTGGTTGGCGAAGGAATTGACGATTTAGTGATCCAAAACCAGCTCAATGAATGGTTGTTAGCCTGTCGTGCGCCCGGTGCATGACCTAGACATTTGCTTAATAACCGACTAAAATACTAAGAATTGTTTTAACAAGTGAAAGTTCGATGACGCAACCCACTCAATATCAAGAAATTAACGATTTACTGCTGAAAAACAAACACTATAAAGAAGGGTTTTTTACCAAGACATTGGTAGAAACGTTTGATAAGGGTTTGAATGAATCGGTTGTGCGTGCTATTTCTGCGAAAAAGAACGAGCCTCAATGGATGCTAGATTTTCGCCTGAAAGCGTTTGCGCATTGGCAGAAAATGCGTGAACCGCATTGGGCAAAAGCTGAATACACACCGTTGGATTATCAGGATTACAGTTATTATTCCGCCCCGGAGTGTAGCAGTTGCAGCCAGGCCTGTGATAAAGCGCCTGATGGCAAGGATCATAGCCAGCCGATGATGGATCCGGAAGTTGCAAAAGCGTTTGCAAGTTTAGGTGTGCCTATTAACGATGATGGCGAAGCTAATATTGCGGTAGATGCGATATTTGACTCGGTATCCGTTTCGACCACAAAACGTGAAGATCTGGCAAAATTGGGCATTATTTTCTGCTCGTTTTCCGAAGCGGTGCAGGAATATCCGGAATTAGTGCAGCAGTATTTAGGCACGGTTGTGCCTTATCACGATAACTTTTTTGCCGCATTAAACTCGGCGGTGGCATCAGATGGCACATTTGTGTACATTCCGCCGAATGTGCGTTGCCCGATTGATTTATCCACATATTTCCGTATCAACGAAGCTAAAACTGGCCAGTTTGAGCGCACCATTGTGATTGCCGATAAGGGCAGTTATGTCAGTTACTTGGAAGGTTGTTCTGCACCAGTGCGTGATACCTATCAATTACACGCCGCCGTCGTTGAAGTCATTGTGCATGAGGATGCCGAGGTTAAATATTCAACCGTGCAAAATTGGTATCCGGGCGATGATGATTGCCAAGGCGGTATTTTGAATTTCGTAACTAAGCGCGGGATTTGTGAAGGTCGTAATGCCAAGCTGTCTTGGACGCAAGCGGAAACCGGTTCGGCGATTACGTGGAAATATCCAAGCTGTATTTTGAAAGGTGATAACTCCATTGGTGAGTTTTATTCGGTGGCGTTAACCAACCGTCGTCAACAAGCTGATACCGGCACCAAAATGATTCATATCGGCAAAAACACCCGCAGCACCATTATTTCAAAAGGCTTGTCGGCGGGTAGAAGTGATAACACCTATCGCGGTTTGGTAAAAATTCTGCCTTCGGCGGAAGGCGCACGAAACTTTACCCAGTGTGATTCGATGTTGATAGGTGATCAGTGTGGCGCACACACTTTCCCTTATATTGAGGTCGAAAACCCAACCGCGCAAATCGAGCATGAAGCCACAACTTCACGTATTGGTGAGGATCAGTTGTTTTATTGCCAGCAGCGCGGCATCAGTGAGCAAGATGCGATTTCAATGATCGTAAACGGTTTCTGTAAAGAAGTGTTTAAAGAGTTACCGTTAGAATTCGCTCAGGAAGCCGAAGAATTATTGGCGATTAGTTTAGAAGGTTCGGTGGGATAAGCACCAGGCCTGGTGGTAACTCAATTCAATTTAACGCAATAAGCAAAGACGAAAACTATGTTATTAGACATTAAAAACCTCCATGCCCAAGTTGAAGAAATGGCGATTTTGAAAGGTATTAACCTACAAGTTAATGCCGGCGAAGTACACGCTATCATGGGACCAAACGGCTCAGGAAAAAGCACCCTGTCAAATGTGTTGGCCGGGCGTGAAGACTATGAAGTGACAGAAGGTTCGGTACTTTATGACAACGAAGACCTGTTGGAAATGGATGCGGAAGAACGCGCACGTAAAGGTGTGTTTTTAGCGTTCCAATATCCGGTTGAAATTCCGGGCGTGTCTAACAAGTTGTTCTTACAAACAGCGCTGAACGCCATTCGTGAAACGCGTGGCGAAACGCCGTTGGATATGTTTGATTTTGACCAGTTAGCCTTGCAAAAAATGAAAGCATTGGAAATGTCGCCGACCATGTTGGAGCGTTCGGTGAATGTTGGTTTTTCCGGTGGCGAGAAAAAACGTAACGATATTTTCCAAATGGCGATGTTAGAGCCAAAGTTATGTATTTTGGATGAAACTGATTCCGGCTTGGATATTGACGCATTACGAATTGTGGCGGAAGGGGTGAATGCGTTACGTTCGCCTGAGCGCAGCTTTATTGTGGTGACGCATTATCAGCGCTTATTGGATTACATTAAACCTGATTTTGTGCATGTGTTATATAAGGGTCGCATTATTAAATCCGGCGGTTTTGAATTGGCGCACGAACTAGAGGAGAAGGGGTATGACCACCTTATCCAGCCCTACCAAGAAGCCTAGTCCGTTAGCGCAAGCAGCGCAGGATTTTTATATCCAACAAATGCAGTTATTAAATGCGGCGACGGATGATCCCGCGTTAAAAGCTTTTCGCCATTGTGTGGCTGAACGTTTCGCCCAGCAAGGTTTTCCGACCCGTCGGGATGAAGATTGGAAATACACACCGCTGAATGCGTTTTTACAAACGCATTACACTGTTTCAGGTGTTGCGAAGGTTGATGAAGCGCAGTTAAAAACTCTATTGCCACCGTTTGATGTGATGCACTTGGTGTTTATTGACGGCTATTTCAGTGAGCGTTTTTCAGACGACTTAAGTGAGTTGCCGGCTGGTTTAACGATTGAGCCAGTCAAGGACGCATTAGATTTTAGTGCCGGTCATCAAGCATTGATGGCGCATGAATCAAAAATTGAAGCCCAGCCTTTTGGTTGCCTAAACAGCTTGTTATTTGATGATGGCGTGTTGATTCAGTTAGAACCACACTGTGTGGTTGAACGACCAATTTTATGCAGTTTTGTGCAGACACAGCATGAACATGCTAATACGTTGCGTAATCGCGTCGTTTTAGCCCACGGCGCGCAGTTAACCTTAATTGAACAACATGTTAGTTTTGCAAAGATTAATGCATTTAATAATTGCGTCACTGAAATTGAAGTCGCTCAAAACGCGCGTCTGGATCAAGTTATTTTGCAAGACATTGATACTGGCGGCATGCATTTTAGTTTGCAGTTTATAGAGCAAGCGAAAAACAGCGTGGTTAACAGCCATTATGTTGGCCTCGGAGCACAGATTTCGCGTCATCAAAGCGAAGTACGTTTGGGGGGAGAACATATTGAGTCATCCCATAATAGCGCGTGTTTAGCTACCGGTACCCAAATTATGGATACGCGTACTTATACCGAGCACCAGGCCTGGTGGGGTACAAGCCGTCAATTGCATAAGCTAGTATTGGATGATAAAGCAATTGGCGTATTTAACGGCATGATTAAAGTGGCGCGCGGCGCACAAAAAACTGATGGCATGATGGATAACAAAAACCTGTTGTTATCGCGCGAAGCCCAGGTTGACAGCAAACCGCAGTTAGAAATTTATGCCGATGACGTTAAGTGCTCACACGGTTCAGCGTCGGGTCAAATTAGCGAAGAACAAATTTTCTACTTACGCGCACGCGGTATTCGTGAAGCGGACGCACGCCGTTTGGTGACGCAGGCATTTTTGTTGGAGCCGCTGGAAACCATCAGTGCCGCGCCCATTCGTCAGTGGTTGGCGAATAAGCTGACGCGCAAACTCAATGCTCAAATATTCGGAACATGTCATGATGCGGTTTCCACAACATTGTCATGGCTTGTTTCTGTGTTGAATTCAAAAGAGACGTTTATGTTTGATCATGCCGCGCTGCGAGCGCAATTTCCGATTCTGCAATTGACCGAAAATGGTCACCCTCTGGTGTATTTAGATAATGCTTCTACCTCACAAAAACCTCAGTGTGTGATTGATGCTGTAGAACGTTATTATCTTGCGCAAAATGCGAATGTTCACCGTGGAGTGTATGGTCTTAGTGAGCGCGGCACGCAGGCATTTGAGGCGGTGCGTGATCAGGTTAAAAATTTACTGAACGCTCGTGAACGTGAAGAAGTAATTTTTGTGCGTGGTGCTACAGAAGGCATTAATTTGGTTGCGCAAAGCTGGGGGCGTGCAAATCTGCAAGCCGGCGATGAAGTAGTTGTGTCCGAAATGGAGCATCACTCTAATATTGTGCCTTGGCAAATGTTGCGTGATCAACTGGGTATTAAAATTGTTAAATGGCCGATTAATGAGCGCGGCGAGTTAGATATAAATGCGTTACCAGGCCTGGTGGGAGCACGCACTAAATTGATTTGTGTTACTCAAATGTCAAATGCACTGGGCAGTATTAACCCGATTGCAGACATCGTGAAAATAGCCCATCTGGCCGGTGCTAAAGTGTTGGTTGACGGTGCGCAGTCAGTGTCGCATATGGCGGTAGATGTGCAGGCGTTGGATTGCGATTTTTTGGTGTTTTCCGGCCATAAAATGTACGCGCCCACCGGTATTGGTTGTCTGTATGCCAAAAGTGAGTTACTTGAAGCTATGCCGCCTTATCAAGGCGGTGGCGACATGATTTATTCGGTTACGTTTGAGAAAACGGAATATAACCAATTACCCTATAAGTTTGAAGCCGGTACACCGAATATCGCCGGTGTTATTGGTTTGGGCGCAGCGCTGAATTTTATTAATGAATTGGGGTTTGAAAAAATTGAACAAATCGAACGCGATTTGTTGGCTTATGCCACCACCCAATTAAGTCAGATTGAGGGCTTGCGTATTATCGGTACAGCGCAACATAAAGGTGCGGTGGTGTCGTTTGTGGTGGAGGGTGCGCACCCGCATGATTTGGCGACCTTGCTTGATCAAGATGGTGTGGCAGTGCGAGCAAGTCATCATTGCGCAATGCCGGTAATGCAGAAGTTTAATGTACCTGCAACGGTGCGGGCATCGTTTGGCATTTATAACAATAGAGCCGATATTGATCAGTTAGTGTGTTCTGTGCAAGATGCATTGGATATGTTACGCTGAGTCCAAACTAAAAAGGACTAAGTATGAGTCAGACACCATTGGAATGGATTAAGTTAGAGTTATTGCCACTACCCGGTGCGCAGGACTATCAGGCGTTAGTGTTGTGGTGGAACCCGCAAGAAAGGGTGTTGGAGGGCGAGGGTAAAGAAGTCATTTTAGATTTAGTTACGTCGGCTTTAGACAAAGGCAGTTTACAAACCGGCAGCGGTGCTCATATTGAAGTGACAGATCCGTTGCACAAACCTTCGGAATTGGCAGCAGTGTTGGCTCAGTATTATTGGGTGATTCCACAACCGGTGGCGGCTGCGGGCGAGGACCCGATGCCAAACATTAATAACACAAAACTTAACTAAAGCATTTATCGTTTATCCGCTATTAAATTCTATTTTTTTGCCTTGAAAAAAAGAATTTTTCGATCTGCTTACTGGGATTTTGTTATCATAAGCGCAGTTTAAATAAACATAAAACAACCGTGAATTTGCGGGTTTTGCGCAGCAAAAACAGGGTTTCAGTAGGTTTTCATGAAAGAACAAGTCAAACAAATTCATTTTGTCGGTATTGGCGGCGTTGGTATGGCCGGCATTGCCGAAGTCTGTGTAAATCTTGGGTTTCAAGTCAGTGGTTCTGATGTCCGACGTAATCCGACCATTTTGCGTTTAGAAGACCTTGGCGCAAAAGTACAAATCGGACATGATCCGGTAGAGGTTCGTAACGCGGATGTGGTTGTCGTTTCAAGCGCCATTCGCGGCGAAAATCCCGAAGTCCAATGGGCAAAAACCCAGCGTGTACCGGTGATTCCACGTGCTGAAATGTTGGCAGAGTTAATGCGTATGCGTTTTGGAATTGCGATTGCCGGCACACATGGTAAAACTACGACGACGAGTTTAACGGCAGCGGTCTTAACGCATGCCGGGCTAGATCCAACCTTTGTGATCGGTGGTAAATTAAATCAAGTTGGCTCCAATGCACGTTTGGGGGCGGGTAAATATTTGGTCGCTGAGGCGGACGAATCGGATGCATCCTTTTTACACTTAGCCCCCATGATGTCGGTGGTAACCAATATTGATATGGATCACATGGAAACTTACCAGGGTGATTTTTCACGCCTGTTAAGTACCTATGTTGAATTCATAAACCGATTGCCATTTTATGGTTTGGCAGTGGTTTGTTTAGATGATCCGCATATCAAAAAACTGGTACCTGAGTTAGCACGTAAAACTAAAACCTATGGTTTTGATGAACAGGCGGATGTGCGTGCGGTGGATGTTGTGTCTGAAGGTTTGCGCAGTCGTTTTACGGTTTTGCTGAAGGATCAGACGCGTTTTAATATTAGTTTAAATATTCCCGGGCGCCATAATGTACAAAATGCATTAGCGGCGATCGCTATCGCATTAGAATTGGGTGTGACGCCAGAGTTGATCAATGAAGCGTTATCACAATTTGGTGGTGTAGGCCGTCGTTTCGAAGTTTATCCACAGCGTTTGATTGGTGGTCACCAGCTTACATTGGTTGATGATTACGGGCATCATCCTACTGAGTTAAATGCGACAGTGGCTACAGCGCGTGCAGCGTTTCCTACTAAACGATTAGTATTGGTTTTTCAGCCGCATCGTTATAGTCGTACGCGCGATTTATTTGATGATTTTGTGCATTCGCTAATGCAAGCTGACTTGGTGATATTGACGCAAGTGTATGCGGCCGGTGAAACGCCTTTAACTGCTTTTGATTCAAAGGCATTGATCCAAGCTATGCGTTTGCGTGGCGCGCATCAATTGGTTTACGCCGAAAACTTTGATGAATTGCAGAATTTAGCAGCGGATGTGTTGATGGATGATGATGTCGTGTTGATGATGGGCGCCGGTGATATTGGTGTTTGGGCAAAGACATGGCAAGAGCAAGGAATACAGCATGAATAAGTTTGGCCGTGTCGCGGTATTGATGGGGGGAATTGCGGCAGAACGTGAACAATCGTTGCGCAGTGGGCGTGCGGTGTGTGATGCATTGATTCGAGCAGGTGTGCAAGCAAAAGCGTTTGATGTGACGTCGTTAGGGCAGTTAGTTGAATTAAGTCAGCAGTATGATCGTGCCTTTATTGCATTGCATGGCCGTTGGGGAGAAGACGGTCAAGTGCAAGCGATTCTCCAATCGCTAAAAATGCCGTTTACCGGCAGTGGTATGGCGGCTTCTGCTTTAGCCATGGATAAGCTACGTACTAAATGGTTGTGGCGCGGTGCCGGTTTATCAACACCGGATTTTGTGCAGGTAACGAAAACCCAGCCGTTGGATGCCGCAACTTTTAATTTGCCGTTTCCTGTTATCGTCAAACCTTGTCATGAAGGTTCAAGTATTGGTATGCGCAAAGTGAATGATATGGAAGCTTTGCAGCAAGCAGTAGAGTATGCGCAACAGTATGATAATGAAGTATTAATTGAGCGTTGGGTTACCGGTCGTGAGTTTACGGTTGGTGTGCTGAATGGAAAAGTGTTGCCGACGATTGAGTTGAAAACAACGCATGATTTTTATGATTATGATGCTAAGTATAAAGCGAACGACACGCAATACATTTGCCCTTGTGAGTTAACGCCGGCATTACAAAAACAAATTGATGAACTTGTTTTACGTGGTTTTGAAGCAATAGGAGCTTCAGGTTGGGGGCGCATGGATTTATTGGTTGATGCAAACAACCAGGCCTGGTTGATTGAGTTAAATACTGTTCCGGGTATGACGGATCATAGTTTAGTGCCTAAAGCGGCCAAGGTAGCCGGTATTAGTTTTGAAGATTTAGTGGTGCAAATTTTGCGCACTTCATTGCGATAAGGAAAATTTTGTGAGCCGCAAGCGCACAGCGATTATTGGGTTACTGGTGCTGATGTTGGTGCTATTAAGTTATTTATTTGTCAGTTCGCAAAATCGTTCCGTTACTTATTTGTCTTATACCGTTACCCATTCACTTAAGCATGTGACACTGGATGAGGTGGACGATGCCATGGTACCGTTTCTCGCCCAATCTTTTTGGGAAGTAGATTTGGTTGGGTTAAAACAAGCATTGGAGCAGATTAATTGGGTGCATGCCGCAACTATAAAGCGTAGTTGGCCGGGATATTTAAATATTGCGTTGGAAGAGCATGTGCCGATTGCCCGCTGGGGTGATGATGCACTGATTAGTCAGTATGGTGAAATTTTTCAACCGACTTCAATGCAAGAGTTTGAGTTGTTAGTTCGATTAGAAGGGGATAGGTTGCAATCAGCTAGTTTATTGAACAACTGGCGTAAGATTGACCAACAACTCAACCCGCTTGGCTGGCAGGTTTTAGGTCTGACTCAACAGGTTGACGGGGTGTTTCGAGTTAAGCTGAACGTCGGTAAAGAATTGTTGTTTGATACGCCGAACAGGGTTGATAAATTGCAGCGTTTTGTACAGGCTTATCCTCAACTTTCAAAAAAACTGGTAGAATCTGCGGTGGGTTTTGATTTGAGATACAGCAACGGGGTCGCGATAAAGCTGGCTTCATCGCAATCTAACTGATGCAGTAAAAGTAGAGAAGGGTATGGCGCGAAAAAAACATGCTTCAAATATAGTCGTTGGACTCGATATTGGTACCTCTAAGATTGCGGCGATTGTCGGTAAAATCAAAGCGGATGGTGAAATCGAGATTCTAGGTATGGGGACCCACCCATCCAAAGGCCTAAAAAAAGGCGTAGTGGTGAATATTGATTCTACGGTTGAGTCTATTCAGCGCGCGATTGATGAAGCAGAGCGCATGTCAGGTTATCAAGCGCAGTCGGTGTATGTTGGCATTGCCGGTAGCCACATTAAAAGCTTTAACTCAAATGGAATGGTCGCGGTACGTAATCAAGAAGTTACGGAAGAAGATATTTTACGTGTCATAGATGCTGCCAGAACCCAAGCTATTCCAGGGGATCAAAAAGTGCTGCATATCCTGCCGCAAGAGTACATGATTGATAACCAAGACGGCATTCGTGAACCGGTTGGCATGTCAGGCGTGCGCCTCGAAGCAAAAGTACATATTGTTACCGGCTCAGTCAGTGCAGCACAAAATATTACCAAGTGTGTGCAACGTTGTGGCTTAAAAGTTGAAGATATTATTTTAGAACAACTTGCATCCAGTGAAGCCGTGTTGTCTGAGGATGAGAAAGAGCTTGGCGTTTGTTTGGTTGATATTGGTGGCGGTACGACAGACATTGCCGTGTTTTATCAAGGTGCCATTCGTCATACTTCGGTGATTGCAGTAGCGGGTGATCAAGTCACCAATGATATCGCGGTCGCATTGCGAACGCCAACTCCGGCGGCAGAAGAAATTAAACGTAAATATGCTTGTGCTTTACCGCAGTTAATTGCCAAAGATGAAGAAATTGAAGTGCCAAGTGTTGGAGATCGTCCAGCACGATGTTTATCTCGCCGAACGCTGGTTGAAGTGGTTGAGCCGCGTTATGAAGAGTTGTTTCAGCTTATTCAGGCTGAACTGCGTCGTTCAGGTTTTGAGGATATGATTGCGGCCGGTGTGGTTTTAACCGGCGGCAGTGCTTTAGTTGAAGGCGCCGTTGAGCTTGCTGAGGAGGTCTTTAATATGCCGGTACGTTTGGGCGTTCCACACGGTATGACCGGCTTAAAAGAAGAAGTTAGTAGCCCTTGCTATGCCACAACGGTCGGCTTACTGATGTATGCTCGTGAACATGGCAGTATGAGTTTTGACCAAAATACCTCATCGGCAAATTTTTCAGATGAAGGTGCGTTATTGGATCGAATGAAAAGCTGGTTCAGTCGCAGTTTTTAATCGGAATAAGGTTAATACAAAAGTGTATTAACTACAGAATTTTAGATAGAAATAGAGAAGAAGAGTGAAACAAAGAACGATTGCCAATCCAATAAAGGCAAAAGGGGTGGGGCTACACACCGGTCATGAAGCGATTATGACATTGCGACCTGCGCCAATCAACACCGGCATTGTGTTTCGTCGGGTAGACTGTGATCCGGTTGTAGAGTTTAAGGTACAACCTGATGTTGTCGGTGAAACGATGTTATGCACCACCATTGTTAATCAAGGCGTTAAAATTGCAACGATTGAGCATTTAATGTCCGCGTTAGCCGGTGTGGGTATGGATAATTTGTATATCGACTTAAATGCGGATGAAGTACCGATTATGGACGGAAGTGCATCGCATTTTATATTTTTGCTACAAGCTGCGGGTGTGGCATTTCAAGATGCGGCTAAAAAGTTTATTCGTATTAAACAACCGGTAAGGGTGCAGAATGAAATAGGCGGCTGGGCTGAGTTTAAACCCTATGATGGTTATCGGTTAAATTTTTCAATTCGTTTTGAACATCCTGCGTTTAAATCAACCGCAGAAAACATGACATTGGAGTTTTCATCAACCTCTTATTTCAAAGAAGTCAGTCGTGCACGCACGTTTGGTTTTATGAGTGATATGGCGATGTTGCGATCACGTCAATTGGCGTTGGGAGCCAGCTTGGAAAATGCGATTGGTTTGGATGAAACCGGTGTGATGAATAAAGGCGGGTTGCGTAACAAAGATGAGTTCGTACGCCATAAAATTCTGGACGCTGTTGGTGATTTATTTATGGCCGGGCACGCTATTATTGGCGAGTTTAGCGCGCATAAATCAGGTCATGCACTGAATAATCAATTATTGCGTGAATTATTTAGTCATCCAGAAGCGTATGAAATTGTTTCTACCGATGAAATTGGCGAAGCGCCCATTGATTTCAGCAGTAGCAAAGTTTTAATTTAACGTTGTTTTAGCTGTCGCCTTCAGCGCGTTGGCTTAATCTTAATAGTGCTTGAGCGAGTTGTTTATTTTCTAATTGCTCGCTTAACGCTTTCATCTGTTGTGCGGCTTGTAAATCAGGTCTTTGCACCGTTCTTTTTTTCGCAGCAGGTTTTTGTTCATCTGCGACTACTTTAAATATAACTTGATTGAGTTTTAAATGTGGTAAATGGGTCGCAAATTCGTGCAACAAAGTTTGTTCAAAAAAGCGAAGTTTAGACGCCCAAACTGCGTGCTGAGTTAAACACACTAATTTATTTTGATCAATGCTGATGCCAATTAAGTGCGGTGCTAAATCCGTTGGCAGATTGGCTCTGCCTAAATCCAATAAAGCTTGGTAAAGTTCAGCTTGTTGGAAAAGTTTAACCAGGCCTGGTTCTTTAAGTAAGTGTTTCATCGTGATGCAATTAGCCAGTGTTGTGTGTGAGCTGTGATAGAATAAATCCCATTTTAAATGATTAACAGGCGGTTGCGCGTTTAAGTTTAACGCGGCTAAACCCTAATTTAGTGTGAGTCGGAAAGCAAGGTATTATGTTCTCAAGTATTTTCAAAAAGATCTTTGGCAGTCGTAATGATCGTCTATTAAAACAATATCAAAAACGTATCGCAGAAATTAATGCATTCGAAGCGCCTTTAGCGGCCTTGTCAGACGAGGCGTTGCAAGCAAAAACCCAGAGTTTTAAACAAGCACTAAAGGACGGTACGCCGCTGAATGATATTTTGCCTGAAGCTTTTGCGGTAGTGCGTGAAGCGGGTAAACGCGTATTTGGTATGCGTCATTACGATGTGCAAATGATCGGTGGTATGGCACTGCATGATGGTCGTATTGCAGAAATGAGAACCGGTGAAGGTAAAACCTTAGTGGCGACGTTGCCGGCTTACTTAAACGCCCTAACTGAACGTGGCGTACATGTGATTACCGTAAACGACTATTTGGCTAAACGTGATGCTGAATGGATGGGGCACTTGTTTGGCTTTTTAGGTTTAACCACCGGCGTAATTGTTAGTGGCCAAACCCAACAAGAAAAACAACAAGCTTATGCGATGGATATTACCTACGGCACCAATAATGAATTTGGTTTTG
>DIJW01000043.1:14066-14434 GCA_002421475.1 Thiomicrospira sp. UBA5634
GCGATTGTCGATGAAGTGGATTCGATTTTAATTGATGAAGCGCGTACCCCCTTGATTATCTCCGGCCCGGCAGAAAACAAGGCAGAAATTTATCACAAAATTAACCCTTTGATGGCGCGGTTGGAAAAAGGTGAAGAAGATCCGGTCGAAAAAACCACGACAGGTGATTACACGGTGGACGAAAAAGCACGTCAGGTTTATTTGACCGAGCAGGGGCACGAAAAAATCGAAGACATGCTCGTTGAGGTTGGCTTGTTACAGGAGGGAGACAGCCTGTATGACGCTACCAATATCGGGTTAATGATTCACGTGAATGCCGCGTTACGTGCCAATGTATTGTTTGAGCGTAATAAAGACTACATCGTTGA
>DIJW01000062.1 GCA_002421475.1 Thiomicrospira sp. UBA5634
GCGTTAGGTTTGTTTATGTTTTTACGCGCTCGCCGTCGCCAACAGTCGCAACCGGCTTATGAAATGCCAACGCAATCCCCGATGCAACAGCGTACAAATTTAGGTGGTTCGATTGATCAAACAGCACAGCAAGCGCGAGAAGTGATTGCACCGGTGATTGGTTCCGGTTTAAGTGTTTTGGCTGAACATCATGTCGCCGCACCGGCTTGGTTTGATGAGGCAGGTTTTGTCGAAAACGCTAAACAGCATTTTATCGCGCTACAAAAAGCCTGGGATCAGGGTGATGCGGCTGAAATTGAAAGCTACTGCACACCGCAGCTTTATGCGCAGTTGCAGGCGTTAATGGCTGACATCGTGGTTGGAGAAAATCACACAGAGGTCGATACCTTATATACAGAGATTGTTGATCAATCGAATGAAGCTGATTATTTTGTGGTGAGTGTGCGTTTTAGCGGATTCATTAAAGAGTCTCATGATGAACCTTCGCATGCGTTTAATGAAGTTTGGCATATTCGTCGGTTACAAAAAGGAGAGGGAAACTGGCAGATCGCCGGAATCCAGCAGATACAATAATAAAAATCAGATATAGAGGTGTTAAACACCCGCTGATTAAAGCATGAGGATGCAAGAATGAAACAAGTGACGACAAAACTTTTAATGATTGGTGTAATGGCCGCTGCGTTTTTGTTGGGTGGCTGTGAAAAAGAGCCGGTAAAAATTACCAGTGTCGAAATTCTGACCGATGTTGATCGCGGGTCGGGCAACTTTAACCGCGTATTAAAAATCTGTTTTGATAAGCCGTTAAAGTCGTCTTATTACCATACAATGAGTTTGGTGACCAACGAAGAGTATAAGTTAGAAGGTGGCAGTTGGATGCGTCCGATGGCGTCCGATCCAAACAATCGTTGCCAGTTGCGAAACGTGTATTTGTATTTAGGTAAGGATGCACCGGCCGGTTCGCGCCCGTTAATCGACGAATATGTCCGTCCGGGCAATGTACGTAACTTGTTATTAAGAATCTATCTGGAAGAGCCGGTAACCGGCAAAGAACGTCCGTTAGATGAACGGATGTTCAACAATATTTAACCCCTACAACCAGGTCTGAAAACACCAGGCCTGGTGCCTCAAGAGAACTTCATGTCTTCCATTTTCAGCACGTTAACCTATGCCTTTGGACAGCCTGTCGCCAAAGCGCAACTCAAAAGCCAACCGGCGGACTTTCAAGTTGAAGAACAAATTGCCTATTCACTCAGTGGTGAAGGCGAACATTTGTGGCTTTGGTTAGAAAAAGAAGGTGAAAACACCGATTGGGTCGCACAACAACTGGCTAAGTGGGCGGGCATTAAATTACGCGATGTCGGTTATGCCGGTTTAAAAGACCGTCAGGCGATTACCCGTCAGTGGTTTAGTTTGTATTTGCCCGGGCGTGAAGACCCGGATTTATCGCTGTTTCAATTTGAAAACATGCGCATTCTGCGCCACACCCGTCATCAGCGTAAATTACAAACCGGCGGCTTAAGTGCCAATCGTTTTATTCTGACTCTCCGCGCAGTAGACGGCGATAAAACCCAAATTGAAACTCGGTTAAATCAAATACAGCAACAAGGCGTGCCGAACTATTTTGGTGAACAACGTTTTGGCCGCAATGAACATAATTTAGTGATGGCGCAACGATTGTTTAATGGCGAATTAACGCGTTTAAAACCGGCACAGCGCAGTTTGTATATTTCAGCCGCACGTTCATTTATTTTTAATGCTGTTTTAGCCGAACGTATTCGCCACCAGGCCTGGAATCAAGCTTGGGTGGGTGATGTATTTCAGTTGGAAGGTTCGGATAAATGGTTTGTCGATGACGGTTCAGCCGATTTAACTCAACGCGTTAAATTAGCCGACTTGCATCCCACCGGAGCGATGGTGGGTGCGGGCGAATTACCAACGCAGCAGCAAGCAAGAGAACTTGAACAAGCGGTTTTAGCCGAGCACCAGGCCTGGTGCTCGGCCTTGGCTGAGCTCGGTTTAAAACAAGACCGCCGTGCGTTACGGGTTATGCCGATGGATTTGCATTGGCAATGGTTAGCGGACGATGTTTTGCAATTGGCGTTTACGTTACGACCCGGAAGTTACGCCACCATGGTAGTGCGTGAAATCTTTAACCTAAATGACGCTGCATAAATGCTGTACTAAGCTAGTAATTATTGGTTATTTTTTAATAAAACGGTTAAGCATCATTTTGTGAACTTGTTCTATAATGCCAACATAAACATGTAGAAATTGTGGAATTTTGCATGTTTTGCCGATTACATAAAAATATAGAGGGTGGGGAATTATGACAATTAAAAACCGAATTATAGCTTTAGTGGCGGGGTTATTGGCATTCGCTTTGTTAGCGATTGCGATCGGCCTATATGAAATGCGCAATAACAATGCCGCCTTGGTCGAGCTTTATAATGATCGTATTGTGCCGTTACAAGACTTAAAGAGTATTGCGGATTCGTACGCGGTCAATATTGTGGATACCAACCACAAATTACGTAACGGCAATATTAATTGGCAAGAAGCTGAAACCAATATTACCAATGCACAACAAGAAATTGCGCGTTTATGGTCGGGTTATATGGCGACAACCTTAACCACCGAAGAAGCTAAGTTAGCGCAAAAAGCACAGAGTTTGATGCAACCTGCGGATCGTGCCATCGAACAGCTATTGGTTTTAGTTAAATCCCGAGATACAGAAGCCGTGCGCGAGTTTAGTATCGGTCGTTTGTATCCGGCGATTGATCCAATTTCTACCGCAATTACCGATTTGGTTAATTTACAGTTAACCGTTGCGGGTGAGTTAAATGATCGCGCGGCGGCAAATTACACATCTACCATGACTATGGCGATTATTGGTTCAATTGTGATTTTTTTGATTGCATTACTGTTCTCGCGTATTACCTTGGTTGCAATCTCACGCCCATTGGCAGAATTGGTGAACGTATCACGCCACGTACAGCAAAAAGGTGATTTTAGTGCACGCATTAAAGTCGCGAATATGGACGAGGTTGGTCAAGCCGCCTCCGCATTTAACGAGTTACTGGAAAATATGGCGAAAGCGATTGCCGATGCTAACCGTGTGGTGGGGGCGATTGCACAGTCTGATTTCAGTCAGCGTATTACAGCGCAGTATGTAGGTGACTTGGACAAGTTAAAGCAGGGTGTCAACGGCTCGGCTGAACAGGTCGCGTTTATGATGGGTGAATTGTCAAAAGTGATGCAGGGCTTACACAACGGCCAGTTTGATTTAAAAATGGACGCACGTGTACCAAAAGCTTTTAGTGATCAAGTCGAAAGTGCGTTGCAAAGTATTGATCAGGTGATTGTGCAGATCAATGAAGTGATGGCGTACATGAACGAAGGTAAATTCCAGCATCGTGTGAACACGGAAGCGCGTGGCCAGTTAGATGTGTTGAAGCAAAACATCAACAGCTCAATGGGGGCATTGGAAAACGCAGTTAAAGATATTACCCGTGTCGTGGTGGCGCAATCGGAAGGTGATTTAACGCAGAATATTACTGCGCAATATCATGGTGAGTTAAGGGTGTTGACCGATGCAGTGAATACGTCGGCACAAAAACTAACCGAAGTGGTTTCGAAAGCGGTAACGGCTTCCAATATCGTGCATACGGCGGCAGATGAAGTCTCACGCGGTGCGCAAGATTTAAGTCAGCGTGTGCAAGAAC
>DIJW01000198.1:0-851 GCA_002421475.1 Thiomicrospira sp. UBA5634
AAAATCATTTCGCCCCAGTTGCCTTGGGCTTTTTTCTGCCCTTGCAACGCTTGGGTTAATTGCTGCGCTTGATCAGACAGGTTGCTGTTCATGGTTTGCAGGTTTTGCAACTCGACTTTCAATGCCAAACGCTGCTCGGTTTCCGACTGCTGAATCTGCTCCACTTTCTGTTTAAAGTCTTTAACATCGTGATGCAACGGTGTCAGTAATTGAGTCAAACTTAACTCGCTTTGCTCTTTAAAACTGCGGGTTTTCTGCTCGATAATCTCTTGCGCGAGTTGGCTAAACTCTTGTTTAAGTCGCGCTTGTTGATCTTCAAATTGACTTTGTTTTTCCGCCAGCAAGGTTTGTAACTTACCTTGTTCTACTTGCAATTGGTTATGCGCTTGTTGAGACTGATTAAGCGTTTGTTGCAACTGTTCGGCTTGTTGTTGCCAACGCTGTTGTTCGGCGCGCGTTAAAGCCAACTCGGTATTTTGTGCATTCAATTGCTCGGTTTGTGTTTGTGTCAGCATCTCTAAATTTAACAATGCTGTTTTTAGCTCGCGTTTCGACACGGCTTGTCGCCATACCACCAGGCCTGCTGCCAAAACAGTCAAACCTGCTAAACCAAACCCCAACCAATCTAATGTAATTTGCATGCGTATCCTTGTCTGTCAGTGTTTTTTATGTTTTTGTTATGTAGTTGGCAACGACTTTATATGTTCACCGGTCGCAATTCGTTCCCACTTCGCCTGTTGAGTAAACACCACATCCATCGCCACAAACGGATAGTGTTTTCTAAATGCTTGATAAAGCTGTTCGCGCACTTCGTCTTGCGCCTCAACACTATCCAGCGGCGTGTCGGCGCC
>DIJW01000198.1:863-6387 GCA_002421475.1 Thiomicrospira sp. UBA5634
GTCCGGTCATAATCAAGCGTAAATGATAGCCTTTATGCACCGCTTCGCTAACTTCGGCATCAATCAGTTCACGTACCTTATCTTCAATGTCTTCGCCCGGGTGTTTGCCGACAATTTCATTCCACGCATCGCGGATAATGCCCAGCGGCACGACAACAATCAGCGCCACCAACACAATAACCATAATCGGGTCAAAATACGGCACCCACTTCGCCCAAGCGGTGTCTTGAATAAAATACGCCGCCACAAACACCAACAACATTGCGCCGGAAATATATCCGTCCACCAGCCAGTTTTTTGAATCCACCAACGCCAACGGCGAATGCGCTTTACGTCCCCAATAACCGACTAACCAACCGGAAACAAAACAGCCAATCGTTGCCAGCGCGGCATAAAAAATCGCCATGCCGAGCAACACCTCTTTACCGCCGCTATACAACGATGCAAACGCATTAAACAAAGCTATCGCCAACAGGGTGATAATCATCAGCCCTTTGGCCATATTGATCATCGGCTCGTACATCCAATAACCAAACGGATAATCGTCGTTACTCGGCTTCATCACCAGTTGCGACACCCGAATGGTCAATAACGCAATCAGCAAATGGATAAACGAATACAAACCATCCAACATAATCGCATCGGAATGGCTGACAATCGCAAAACCGACCCCGATTAAAACCATAAACACATTGCCCCACACTGAAAAGTGCAGCGCGCGTTTTTCCAGTTTTAATAACTGCGGCTGTTTAGACGTAACCATGACAAGCTATCCTTAAAAAGCTTAAAAAGGTTTAACCACTACAAAAATCAACAACGCCAACGTAATTACCAGCGGAATTTCATTCGCCCAACGGTAATACACGCCGCTATGATCCAAATGGCCTTGCTGCATTTCTCGCATCCGTTTATACGCCCAAAAATGATAGGCAATTAATAACGCCACCATCAATAATTTGGCGTGTAACCAGCCGCCGCTAAAACCAAAACCCAGCCATAACCAAAAGCCGGTAATCAAAGTCAGAACCATCATAATCGTCATAAATTTCCATAACTTAGACGCCATAATCGCTAACCGATCAACCTGCTGACCCGCCGCCTGACCTTCGACAAAATGCACAAAAATGCGCGGCAAGTAAAAAATCCCCGCCATCCACGACATCATAAATAACAAATGAAAAACCTTAACCCATAGATACGCCACGACTAATCCTTTTTTGCGAAAAACTGACACATAACGCCATTTGAATGGGTATCATACCCAATTAGCGTTGAATTTTAACCTTTAAACTAGGACACATAATGAAAATCGAACAAGATAAAGTCGCGATGATTGAATACACTTTAAAAGACGCCAACGGCGAAGTTATGGATGCCTCAAATGGTCATCCTTTAGCGTATCTTCATGGTCATCACAACCTCATCCCGGGCTTGGAAGCTGAATTGGCAGGTAAAAGTGTCGGCGACAAATTCACCGTGACCGTGCCTGCAGCACAAGCCTACGGCGAAACCGAGCCGGGCTTAATTCAAAGTGTGCCAAGCAATATGTTTCAAGGTGTCGAAAGCTTAGAAGTCGGAATGCGTTTTGAAGCGCAATCAGAACACGGTATGCACTCTGTTGAAATCACCGCGATTGAAGGCGATATGGTAACGGTTGACGGCAACCACCCTATGGCCGGTAAAGACTTAACGTTTGACGTTGAAGTGGTCGGTATTCGTGATGCAAGCGCCGAAGAAATTGATCATGGTCATGCGCACGGCGCAGGCGGTCATCACCACTAAGTTACACACCTCAAACCACTAGGCACCAGGCCTGGTGGTTATCTGAAAAAGTCCTACTTCTCATCCTGACCTACCCCCTGTCATCCGCGCCCACCATGTCATCCTGACTTATCCCTTACTTGTCATCCTGAGCGAAGCGAAGGATCTCCAACCAGAAAAACAAACCTCTAAGATTCAGACTTCGTTGCTTCGCGTTACTCAGAATGACACGCTTTCCGACCACCAGGCCTGGTGGTTACTTACGGTTTTTCTTAGTGCGAGCTTTACGCTCAGCATCATGAATCGCTTTTAAGCGCGCCTTTTCGGCTTCTTCCGCTTCCGCTCGCGCCACTTCCGCTACCACCATTTCCGGTGTTTCCAGCGTTAATCCACCCAACTTTCCGTCACGCAGATCAGTAATTAAAATCGTACTGACCTTATGCCAATCAACCCCGCCGCCTTTAGTCACACAACCGCGACGTTTACCGATTTCAATTAACAATTGCTCATCGTTATCCGGCACTTCGGTTAAACCGTAACGTTGTTGCACTCGATCCGCATAATGTTGGAGCAAAAAATCTGCCGCAAACAAGGCAATATCACTAAATTCAAACGCCGTATCCTTAATCGCGCCGGTAATCGCCAACCGATAGCCGCATTCCGGCGGCGTCAACTTTGGCCACAAAAACCCCGGCGTGTCGGTCAGGGTAATGTTATTGGCGAGTTTGATTTTTTGCTGCGACTTAGTCACACCGGCTTCGTTGCCGGTTTTAGCAATCGTGCGCCCCGCAAGCGTATTAATCATGGTCGATTTACCGACGTTCGGAATCCCCATAATCATCGCGCGACCGCCCCGAATCGCCAAATCACGATCACCCATCAGCGTTTCGCACAACTTCAATAACGACTTAATATGTTCCGGGTGTTGCGAAGTCATCGGCAACGCACGCACGCCTTGTTGCTGCTCCAAATGTTCAACCCAACGTTGTGTCATCTCAGGATCGGCCAAATCGGCTTTATTCAACACCTTAATGCAAGGCGTATCACCGCGCAGGCCATTCACCAACGGGTTTTCGCTGGAAAACGGAATGCGCGCATCCAACAACTCAATAATCACATCCACCTGCGGCATCACCTCAGCAATGTCTTTGCGTGCCTTGTGCATGTGACCCGGAAACCAATTTATAGCCATCTAATTCTTCTCATTAATTTTATTAACTCTGGGCACTTTAGCCTCTTCGACTTGAGTCCGGCTCTTGTTGGCGATCGGTCATAAAATCATTACTGACACCTTCCGACTCAAACCAATCATCCCAATTCACTTCAAGTGGCGTGATAATACGTGATTTTGTGGCATCATTTTGGGCTTTAGTATATCCAGTGTCCTCAACCATAAAATCCTCAGGCAGTGAGACCAGCAAATCAAAAGCTTTAGCAAGGTTTTTAGGCTTAGATTCAATATCAAGTTATAGGCTTATTTGTTCTCTACGAAGCCTTGCTGAACACTACCTCTAACAGGGCGTGATAGAAAAGTTTTAATTATAAGTTTAAGTGTAAAAGGCTCATCTCTGTTCCACGGCCAGAGTGAGACTAGACGTGCCATTGCGCAGTAACCAAATACGATTTGTGCCCAAGTGCCGATCAATGGAGCCCAATACAACCATTGCATGATTCCTGGAAAGGACACTATAAGAAGCAATAAATACCAAAAACGCACCTGAACCGGAAAAGCTTTAATACTTTTTTCACGTATAACATAGTGAATTAGCTGAAATATGGTTAGACCGATAGCTAAGATAAACCCTAACTCATTTCCTAAAACACCAATTGTAAGAAGTATCGCTGTAACCAGCCAATACCACCACCCAATATCTTTATATTCAAGCATAAACATAAATACTTCCTTTTTTTCATATAAAACGATGTCTTACGACTGGTTTGGAGCGCAGCGGAAATTTTGTCCGACAGCAGCGCTTTGTTAGCCACTGGCTTTCCGCTCTAAAATCCACTCGACGCAGTCCATATAGTCATTAAGACTTAACTTTCTAAGGCTAAAATCACCTGCATCATTTACCGATACTCTTGCCTTACCGAATAAGCTTCCGTCTGGTTGTTCAAGCTGGATGCTTACTTTTGAGACTCGCGAAGATGTGGCAACATCTTGTAACACCCCAACTGAAAGCTCAACTAGTTGTTGTGATGAATGTATTAGTGCTTCTCTGGGATCTCGGTTTAGCTTATCAACAACTGTTAGGATTCCCTCCCGACCTTTTACTTTCCAGTTTATGCTCTCAAAACCAACTGTAGTCAGACCATGAGAAATGTTTAGTAGTGACGACGATAGAGAACGCCCTGTATTAGGTTGTTTGACAGAAGTGATCTCGCGCATATGCTCTACAAAAGTTATTGTATTAGCTAATCGAACTGCGCTATGAACTTTGATTAACCAAGATGACACTCGACTTAACCGGTGGATTCCAATATTTTTCTCTTTTGCTCTTGGCTCTTTTCCATACGAAACAAGTATAGTTTTAGGTGCTACTAAGCTAAATGACTTGTGTGCTGAAATGTTCCGCCATTGATTTACTGGAATCCCCACTTCAGGATCTCGAAGAAATATTAAAGGCGGACTTTGTTTTGTTAATGGAAAACCACTTACTAACGCGCCAAAATCTAGTTCACGAACATCTTTAGGCCATACTCCCTTAACCTCTCGATAAGCAAAAGCATAGATAATCTGCAGTTGAGGTTTAAAACACCCTTCACCAACACCATCGATAGTATGAAATAACTGAAAAGCCCTATCCCTAGGAGCAGAATTTGGTTCCACTGGGGTAGTCATTTGAA
Source organism: Thiomicrospira sp. UBA5634 (assembly GCA_002421475.1). Classification (GTDB taxonomy): domain Bacteria; phylum Pseudomonadota; class Gammaproteobacteria; order Thiomicrospirales; family Thiomicrospiraceae; genus Thiomicrospira. Next base: position 5,472 of record DIJW01000198.1, read on the forward strand.
ACAAATTGAGCCAGCTTTCGTCTGACTTCATTGTGTTAGAAAAGAGTTTGTTCATTTCTTGATATGCACCAGAACGATCAACTCGAAGGACACGACGATGAAGTGCCAAACACCACTCCATAAGCTCAAGACACTCAGGATCAGTTATGAAACGCGCTAAATTACGCAACTCAATCATAAATGAATCGAGATTTTTTATAAGCTGAGTTTTTCTTCGAAAATATGGTTCAAATGCAACCTGCGTCGCTAGTTTCCACTCTTCTCTAGTAATACTAGCTGCATCGCTATGTTCAATTATTGAATTTAGCGTTTTCTTCATATTCCTAAACGTCCCTGTCTTAGTTCGGTGGCTAACATTTAGTATAGGGCACATTTGCCCTACTATTTAATATTGAACTTATTTACAGGCATTATTGCTTTCGTATTAGGTTAACCCTGTCACATTGACAGGTTATCTTTATTGTGAAGTTAATCAGGTCTTAAAACTTAGTAACCCCCATGCATACTATTGCAAATAAAACTATTTTGCTAAATGAAATACGCATCGTAATCTTACCGCTAAACGGTCATCTTATTTAGCCTGGAAAATATAGTGACTAAATCAAAATAGACCACTCAAGGCTTATCAATTAAATAATCTTCTGCGTCAATATCATCCGATTCCACTACTACAGCGATGGATTGTAGGCCGTGGTATTTGACTTGGCTGTGGTTGCCGATATTGAGCGGGTGCCAGTCGGGTAAGGGTTTGTTGAAATAACGCAGACGATAACCGCAGGAATCCGGCAACCAGTCGAATTCGGCGATGCGTTCTAGCGTGAGCGGCACGCAGGTCGGTACATTAGTCGAACGATTGGCGTAATCGCCGCACTGCCCTGTTTCGAGGTTTGAATAACGGCACACCACGCGGGTGTAA
>DIJW01000161.1 GCA_002421475.1 Thiomicrospira sp. UBA5634
GCTCAAGGTAACTTAACGGCGTGCTTGGGTTAAACACCAGGCCTGCTTTACAACCTTCGGCTTTAATTAACTGCAAGCTACGGTCGATATGTTCAGACGCTTCCGGATGGAAAGTAATAATGTCCGCACCCGCGCTGGCGAAATCGCCAATCAAACGATCCACCGGCTTTACCATCAAATGCACATCAATCGGAGCTTTGATGCCTTCACGATCTAAAAACTTTTTCAATGATTCGCACACCAATGGGCCGATGGTTAGGTTTGGCACATAATGGTTGTCCATTACATCAAAGTGAACGACGTCTGCACCCGCTGCCAATACGTCTTTAACATCTTTACCCAACTGTGCAAAATCCGCTGATAAAATTGATGGGGCGATCCAGTTTGTTTGTTTTGCCATGTCGCAAGTCCTTATTTAATAAAATTGAATTCGAAGCATTTTACCAGCATCCAAGGAAATTTCATCTCAAGCATTAGTAAAAACCAATATAATGCGGAAAAACCTTATCACCCCCGTTGTTAGATTACAGAGGCTTAATATCATGCCAGTACAACATACTCGTACCACTCACGTTATAAAACGCGGCATTCGTATCGTCGAACTCGTCGGCTTGGTGATTATTGCGCTTGCCACCGTGTATGCCGGCTACACCGAGGTTATGGTGATGATCACTAATGCCAAAGTCACCTTAGGCGACTTGCTGTTATTGTTTTTATACCTAGAAGTGTTAGCGATGGTCGCAATCTATCTGGATTCCGGCAAATTGCCGATCCGTCTGCCGTTATATATCGCGATTATTGCGATGGCGCGTTATCTGATTCTTGAAATGAAAGACCTAAGCGAATGGCAAATGCTGGCCGTCGGTGTGACAATTATTTTGATTGCATTTGCCGTGCTTGCGTTGCGATACGGCTCTCTCAAATTCCCATCCGATGACCGCATAGGTCCGCGTTGGAAAGATGAAGACAAACCAACTTAAACAACCACCAGGCCTGGTGGTGACCGGCTCATTGCAAACCCAACCTTATTGGACGTTATTATGAATGCACTTTATCAATCTAACTTGACCAGTTTACCTTTGATTAATCGCGGCAAAGTTCGCGATATCTACGACCTGGACAAAGATCATTTGCTTATTGTCACCACCGACCGCATTTCGGCGTTTGATGTGATTTTGCCAACCCCGATTCCGGGCAAAGGTCGTATTTTGAGCGAAACCGCTCAGTTTTGGTTTAAACAAACCCAAAACATTATCCCTAACCATATTGCGCAGGATAAAAGCCTCGCCGACTACTTAACGGCGGATCAACTGGCGCAACTTGATGGCCGTGGCGTGATTGTGCGTAAATTTAAACCCTTGCCGGTTGAAGCGATTGTGCGCGGTTATTTGGTTGGCTCGGGCTGGAAAGAATATCAACAAACGCAAAGTGTGTGCGGCATTAACCTCGCCGCCGGCTTGTCGTTGGCGGAGAAACTGCCGGAACCCATTTTCACGCCGTCAAGCAAAGCTGAAGTTGGTGATCACGACATTAACATTACTTTTGACGACATGATTAAACTGGTCGGCCAAGACAAAGCGGAAAAAGTACGTGATTACAGTTTACAACTGTATAAACAAGCAGCGGAGTTCGCCAAACAGCGCGGTATTATTATTGCTGACACCAAATTTGAATTTGGTGAAGATAATGACGGCAATATCTATTTAATCGACGAAGCTTTAACACCGGACAGTTCACGTTTTTGGCCGGCATCCAGCTATGCAGTAGGATCAAACCCGCCGAGTTTTGACAAACAATATATTCGGGACTATTTAGAAACGTTAGATTGGAATAAAACCGCTCCTGGTCCTGAACTACCGGCCGAAATTGTCGCCAAAACACTGGAAAAATACCAAGAAGCACAAGCACGTTTAACTGAAAACCAATAATGCCTAATCAGTCTTCACAAACCACCCGATCCGGTGGTTTTTTTATTACCGGTACCGACACCGACATCGGTAAAAGTTTTATCGCGTGTTGTATCGCAAAAGGTTTAATTGAACAAGGCATCAAGGTTTCTCCGCGCAAACCGATTGCGTCCGGTTGTATTCGCCAAACCGATGGCAGCTTACTTGCTACCGATGCGCAACAACTACAACTTGCCAGCCAATCAGATGAATCGCTAAGTCAAATCTGTCGTTATACTTTTGAAGCCGCCATTTCGCCGGCTCGTGCCATTGCCCATGCTAAACAAACGATTACGCTCGCAGACTTGCACCAGGCCTGCGCTGTTGATAAAGGACATTTTGCGTTAGTTGAAGGTGCGGGGGGTTTTTTATCGCCCATCACACCGGATGGCTTAAATGCCGATTTAGCGGTTAAACTCGGCTACCCGATTATTTTGGTGGTCGGCAATCGCTTAGGTTGTTTAAATCACGCCCTATTAACGATTGAAGCCATTGAAGCACGCGGCTTAAATTTACATGCGATTGTGCTGAATGACCTCAACGCAGACAGTGATTTGGATAACTTACATGATTTATGCCGGCTCACGTCCTATCCGATTGTGTATCAACCTTTCAGTCAACAACAAAAATGGACCGCATTAAACGTCTAAAATAATGCACCAGGCCTGGTGATCACATTTCATCAATACAGCTCACCGCGTTACAGTATGGTTGACTTGTTAAAGGTAAGGCTTGCAACTCCAGCCATGTGGTCTGAATATTTTTGTCCTTCGGTGAATTTTTGATAGCGCACTCTGCGGCGTTACGTGCTTCGATAAAACAGCCTTGCACTTTTTGCACATAAGCTAAGTTATTCCACAGCAATGCGTTAGTCGGATGCGTTTTAATCAAGTTTCGCAACACAAGATCAGCTTGCACATATTGCTGCTGATTGTAATATAAATTGCTCAACGCTAAACCGATTCCAACATTATCCGGCCAGCGTTCATAACCAACTTGATAACCTTGTTGCGCCGCTTGCTTTTGGCCAACTTGCTCCAAGGTAAAAATGGACTGCAACCAAGGTTGCGTTTGCGCGGTCGCCGGTAAATGATTCGGTTTAGACACTACGACGCCCCAGTAGCCACTGCGCGCCCAAGTACGCTCAAAAGCAGAAAAATCACTTAACCATCGTTTTGTCTCGGCCGAACGTAAAACCAACGTTTGCGCAGCTAAGTCATAACCCACTACCACGGCATAATGCCAAACAGGATACCAACTCAAACCCAAATTTTGCATCACCAGCACCGGATTACCTGCCGCAACCTCACTTAACAAACTGTGCATGGTTGGCTCAATCATATACGGCACTAACCCCTGCGCTCGCGTCGCCGCCAGCATTTCAATCTGTAAACTGCCTTGTTTTGCCGGAATATAAACCTGGCTCACCAACTCATCAGGATGAATACTCACACCCCGATATTGAAATACCGTCGCTAAAGCAGCCGGACCGCATTGGTATTGACGCTGCGGAAAAAACGCCACTTCGGTCATCTCAAACTGAGGCGGTGTAAAAGAGCTGGTCAGCAATTCCTTAGTTTGTGGACCATGCGCGCAGCCAACCAAACTCAATACAAATACCAAGCTGCCAAACAAAACACCCAGCCGAAGCTGGGTGCAGGTTAAATACAAACAACTGTTCATTAACGCACAGGTTTAATAAACGGGAAAATGTCGGTTGCACCAATCACATCCGTCACCACAAACACAATAAAGATTAAAACCGCCAAACTGAGCACACTTGATCCTGCCGGCAACTCGCTCATTTGCTGATTTAATTGGGCAACTTCTGCATCACTCATCATCGCAATACGTTTTTGCACATCGTCAACCGATACCCCAAGCGCAACCATTTGCTGTTGCACATCAACTCGATCAAACATCGCGGTTAACTGATCGCGATCCAAACTGGCCTGTTGTTGCATAACAACCTGCTCGGTTGAAATCATTGCCGCTTGTAATGGCAAACTCGAACAACCCAACATTACAGCTAGCAAAAACCAACTTGTTATTTTTTTAGTCATCATCCACCCCTTTATTTTTCATATATCACATTAAAATCGGTTAATAAAATAACTCGAATCGTTTTTACAGTCTACTCCAAGCAATTTTTAAAGGTCACTCATTGCAAACCTTTTATCAATTCGATTGATTTTGCTTCACCATCCGTTTCACTTTAAACTAGCCGTTCAACTAACCGAACGAAGGAGATACTCATGAAACTTGAAACGATTGCGTTACACGGCGGTTATGAACCTGAAGCCACCACCAAAGCCGTTGCTGTGCCAATTTATCAAACCACCTCGTTTGCGTTTGATGATGCCCAACATGCCGCTGACTTATTTGACCTTAAAGTGGCCGGTAATATCTATTCACGCATGATGAACCCCACAAATGGTGTACTTGAATCTCGTATCGCTGCCATGGAGGGCGGTATCGCCGCATTGTGTGTTGCCTCCGGCATGTCAGCCATCACTTATACGATTCAAACCCTAGCGGAATCCGGTGACAATATTGTCAGTACCGGTGAACTTTACGGCGGCACATATAACCTTTTTGCCCACACTCTGCCACGACAAGGGTTAGAGGTGCGTTTCTTTAATAAAGATGCGGCCGATAGTGAAATCGAAAAACTATTTGATACTAAAACCAAACTGCTGTATTGCGAAACCGTGGGTAATCCATCCGGCGGCATCGCCGACATTGAGCGTTTGGCAAAACTGGCTCACAAACACGGCATTCCTCTTGTGGTAGACAACACCGTTGCATCCCCAATTTTATGGCGGCCAATTGAGCAAGGTGCGGATATTGTGGTGCATGCGGCAACCAAATATATTGGCGGCCACGGCACCACCCTTGGCGGCGTCATTGTTGATTCCGGCAAATTCCCTTGGGCAGAACATGCCAAACGTTTTCCATTACTCAACACCCCAGATATTTCCTATCATGGCGTGACTTACACCCAAGACTTTGGTGCGGCGGCTTTTATTGCCCGTGCACGCGTTGTGCCATTACGTAACATGGGCGCGGCATTAGCGCCGATGAGTGCGTTTCAACTATTACAAGGTTTAGAAACCTTGGCGTTACGCATGGAGCGTATTTGTGAAAACACCCAAAAAGTGGCTGAGTTTTTAGAAAAACATAACCTGGTTGCCTGGGTCAACTACGCCGGTTTAGCCAGCCACAAAGACCATGCATTAGCCAAAAAATATATGAATGGCAAAGCTTCCGGTATTTTAAGTTTTGGTCTAAAAAGCGGCCGCGAAGGCACGCGTAAATTCTATGATGCGTTGAACATGATTATTCGCTTAGTGAATATCGGCGATGCAAAATCTTGCGCCAGTATTCCGGCAGAAACCACCCACCGCCAACTTAACGATGCCGAACTTAAATCGGCTGGCGTATCACCGGAAATGGTGCGCCTATCTATTGGTATTGAGCATATTGAGGATATTTTGGCCGACATTGATCAGGCGCTAAAAGCGTCGATTTAAAAAAACATCGGCTTAAAACAACCACCAGGCCTGGTGAATCAAAATAGACATGTCTAAAACAAAAACGCGGGTGAGATCTTAGGTTTCACCCGCGTTTTTGTGGGTTAGTTATATGTTATGTTTGAATCGGAATTTGACGCTGACCATTTTGATGCGGCTGAGCGGTGCGTGGTAGATTGATATTTAACACGCCGTTGTCCATTTTAGCCGTAATCTTGGCTAACTCGACATCATCAGGTACATCTAATACCCGCTGAAACTGGCCATATCGGCGTTCAATGCGGTAGTAATGTATATCCTTATCTTCTTTTTCAAACCGTTTTTCACCCTGAATTAACAAGGTTCGACCAGTAAGTTCAAGTTTAATATCCTGCTGCGCCAGGCCTGGTGCTTCTAAACTAATCGTGTATTGTTTGTCATCACTGGCCACATTCAGTTTTGGTCGAAAACTGGCTGTTTCATCGGTTGATAATTTTGTTAAACGGCTCGGCAAACCAAAACCACGAAACGCCTCATCAAAAAGCCGATCCATCTCTCGATGTAACTGCCAAATATTACCTGTGACAGTGGGTGCTTGGCTCGAATAGTCTGAAACTTTTAGTGGGATCGACCGAGAAGAGTCGGCGGTTTCTTCGTGTTTAAACCAGTTCCAAGGATTGAGTTTACTTAATTCCATTTTTTCACCCCCGTGAATTTAAGTGATTGATATATAACAATCTTACACTCACAAATTTATGATCAATACCTAAAAAATTCAAGGGGGCAACCGGCAATTTTAAATGCAAAAGTCGAACCTAAACACCTTAGCCGGCTGCACTGGCTTGCGCGACTTCTTGCATAGATTCAAAATAAATCGCTCTGTGGAACTGTGTGACATCTTGATGATGCTGTGCTTCAAAACGTTTGGCGATATTTAACGCCTTACCAATCTCACCCACCTCATTCAGAATGCCTTCACTCAAATGCTCTTCCAGCGGTAACTTTTCTAACGCCGATGGCAAGTCGACTTTTAAAATCACATCCAATAACGAAAACAGCCCGGCGAGGTAAAAACTATCAGGACTTTTTAGCCTTTCTTTTTCGGCATATTTGCGCATAAATGCCGCTCGCATTAAAGCCATATTAAAGACCTCCGGTACCACATCGGTGGCCTTGGTCATGGATAACATCGCTGCCCAAGACTGTACACGTTTTAATCCAAACAACACCACAACTTCGCTTAAATTGACAAATCGAGGCATTTTAGCGGTACGGTATTGCTTGGCAATCGTCATCATCTTATGCGACAACGCAACATCGGTTTCAATCACCTCAACCAGCTGTTCTAATGGGATATTCGGATTAACAATTTTTTCCATCAAGCGCAATAAACTGAGTTGTCCCACGCCTAATTTTTGTCCGCTAATAATTTCCGGTTTCGCAAAATAATAACCTTGGAAATAATCTGCACCTGCCTCGGCGGCGTGTTGAAATTGGTCACGCGTTTCAACACGTTCCGCCAAAATTTTGCAATGTGCCATTTTTTTGACGCTTTGAAACAAAGGTTGAATATTTTCTAGCTTAACGCCCTGAATATCGAACTTGATAATATCGGCCAGCTGAATAAATGGGATAAACTTCTTTTTAAATACAAAGTCATCCAGCGCAATAATATAGCCATTATTTTTTAATTCTCGCAGAGTGCGCACCACTTCTTCAGTCGGTTCTACATCTTCCAAAACTTCAATCACCACGTGATCTTTAGCAAAACAGAATTTATCTATACCGGAAAAATAGGCCTGCGGAAAATTGATAAATGCTTTTTTATTGCCAACTAACTGATCTAAACCTATCCCCATCATTGAGTTATCGAGCACTTCTGCTGTGGCGGAATTCGCCGACTCTATGATGGCCACATTCGGTTGATAACCACCGCGAAATAACAGTTCATAACCGAACAAACTACCAGTTCGATCCATGATTGGTTGACGCCCCACAAAGAACTTAATGTCATCCATCGCACAACCCTCCAATACTTAACAGGATTGTATCATTTATACTTAATGTTTACTAAGTTCGTTATTGACAATTATCGTAAATAATTACAATCACTTAAGAGGGATAAATAATTAAGTTTTCAGGGCTTAAACCTGTCATGCGCTCTAAGGTTTAAGGGGCGGCTCGTCGGCCGGACAAGTTACACAACCCAATGTCTTTTTATGAAAAATGCGCTGATACAACATCACCAACACCAGTGTCAGCAATACACTTAATAAAATCAAAGGCCAAAACGCTGGAATCATTTCCCAACCGATCGCCAAAGTGATTTGGCTATGCGCATCCAACTTTTCCACTAAATGCCAGCTCGACAGATGACTGTCTAAATAAAACAGCAACAACCCAATCGCCACCAATAACATCACAATACACATTTATTCCTCTCCTAAGATATCCAGCAACCAGGCCTGGTTGTTAGATTGTGGTTGTTCATTATCCAAATCAAACGGCAACACACTTAGCGTTAAGTTGCTATCCAATTGAAATGGCACAAGTGGTTGATTAAACTCCGTCCATTTTGGGTAAATTAACGCTAGTTTACCTTGGCGATTTTTTAGTAACTTATGCCCATAAGCAAACAGTTGATACATATCCGCTTGGGCGATACCGGCTTTTCCATCTGCTAGGGTTTGGTCAAGCAACTTCCATTTAGTATCGAGCACTGCTACGCACTCATCGTCGTTAAATGTTGCTAAATCCGGGTGTAGTTGAAACATCGACTTGCCGTTTTGTGTCGCTAAATACTGGGCGGTTGATTGGGTTTTAAGTTGGTAATCTCTGGGTAAACAATGCCGAATTTGTCCAGCGACATAGGCTTCAAATAATTTATCCATCGGTAATAAAAACGAAATACCGGCATGATGATTAGCGGTAGCAAACGGACTGTACTGGCTTAAAATTAGCTTTAGCCAAGGCAGTAAGTTTTGATAATACTGCATATCGCGGCTGGTTCGCCAAGCCTGCAAGTCTTGGCTGATATGCCGCGACTCGGGCACGTCATCAAACGCGAAGCGTAATTCACGCGCCAACCTTTGATTGGGTAAATACTGACTCCACTTGGTAACTAAAATCAATGCCGAGTGAATGAGGCGGTTTTCTGCCCGATTATCGCTAAACAGATCATATTCAATACAAAACTGCGTTTGTTTAGCGGGCGACTGACGCAGTTGTCGAGCAGTTTGCAGCTGACCTTTTAAAAACCGCTCTTGCGCCTCAATTCGCTGGTAATCTTTGCGAATGCCTTTGCGTACCACCTGCGCTAAATCTTGCAAAAAGCGGCCAATCAGCACTTCCGGCAAGGGTTGATTGAGCGTGTCAATTAACGCATCGGTGGATTCAATAAAGGGTAAGACTTTCGCCGCTTTCAGCATTCGCAATAACAGCTTGCGACTGTCCACCAGGCCTGGTGCATCAAACGTTGGCGCATGTTTGGGTAAAATTTCAATTTGCACACCGTCGGGTGTCGCAATCACTCCAACAAAACCGTGTACCTTAAGTGTATGGCCGTTCACAAAACTTAAATAACGATGCGCTTTATCCGACGACTGCGCGATTTCAGATAGGAACAACCAGGCCTGGTGAGTAACTTCAATCTGATCAAAACTGGTTTGCGCATTGTGTTGAGCGCGAACAATCCGCCCCCATTCGCGCACTACCAACTGAGTTAGCATCTAAACACCCTGATAAATTGCTTGAAAGGCTTGTGCATTTAAGTCATCTAGATTTTTGCGCTGAAACTTTTCGTTCGGCGCGTCAGTGTCGGTAAACAAATTGGTAAAGCTTTGACGCTGATAAAAGTTATCCGCACTCGCCCCCAAAACCCAACGGATTTTTTGCCAATCGTCATAAAAGTATTCTTCCAGCAACGGCAAGATTTTATTTTTAAAGGCATGGCGCAAATCATTAAGGGTTTGCAGATTCATTAAAAACGCATGACCCAAGGTGTGTTCACGGTCGTATAAGGCTTCAATGCGCTGGTTCATCACCTCCAACATTTTACGAACGTTTACGCCCTCTAAATCCTCAAGGACCAGGCCTGGTAATGGCATCATTTCAATAAAATCAAACCGACGGCGTAAAGCGGTATCCATTAATGCCAAAGAACGGTCTGCGGTGTTCATTGTACCGATAATATACAGATTTTTCGGCACACTAAACGTCTCTTTGGAATAAGGTAACGTAACCTCAATCGCCTCGGCACTGCCTTCGCGTTTGCTGGGTTCAATCAGCGTAATCAACTCGCCAAAAATCCGCGAAATATTACCGCGATTGATTTCGTCGATAATGAGTACGTGGGGCTTTAGATAAACGACATCAGCTTGACTACTTAGCTCAGAAGGTACACTGAACTCCCTAAATGCATTGACGAGGCTCAAGTAGTAAGTATCTTCCTGACGAGTATATTTGTACTTGTTAATAAAAATTTGTTCGTGGACTTCTCGTGCGCTTTGAAATGGATAATCAGACTGAAATACCCGCTTTAACTCCTCAACCTTTAACTGAACTTCTCCACCACTAAATGTTGAATCTGGAGACTCAATCGTTAAACGCTCATCATCAGTGTTAATAATTTTAAACTCGGTTCCTTTTTTCTTTTTAAACGCCACTTCAGATTCAATTGCGTGGGTTATAAAATCGTCATAACGCTTATCCAAGTTGAAGTCTTCAACGAGTTGATTGATAGACTTCTGGCTATCCTCTAAGTTTTTTGATGCTAATTTTGCAATGCGCTTAAACACGCCACTTTCAACCTGATAGCTGATTTTACCGTCTTGGGTTTTGGCTTGAATGCCTTCAACAAAATCCTCATAGCTAAAACTTTGGTGGAAGGTAACAAACTCGACTTGTCCGGGATAAAGTGATTTCAACTCTTGAATGGAACCAGGCCTGGTGATGTCCACTGGATTGCCTTCATTTAAAATCTGCCAAGCTAAATCCACCGTATTAAATGTTTTACCCGTACCTGGCGGGCCATAAAGAACTTGGTTAAGTGAAAAGCTAACGGCACCATATTTTCCTTTTGGCTCTTGAATAGTGGGGACTTTCATCAATTCGTGCTTAGCCACGTTGTACAAGTCAAGTAACTCGAATAAGTCTCGCTCTAACAAGTCATCCCTGGGAATCTGATCTTGTTGGTAAAACTTTGCCGTAATATTTGGTGATTCATAACCTAATCCACTAGAAGTATTTGAATCTAGCTTTATACTCTCGTCACCCCAGCTTCTAATTGCATCGCTATTTCTTACCCTTGCCCGCAATGCTTCCCTTTCTGATTCAACAGTGTCCGTTGTGCCTTGATTTAAAGATAAATAAACACCTGAACCATCAGGTTTGAACAAGTAAACAGGATAAAAGCCTCTTTGTGCTGAATCTGTTATTTCCAGATCGAATATAGCCGCCCATACAACATCTGCCCAATTACCTGATCCAGGACTTGCTTTCACACTGTATCGTAAACCTGCGGCCTTTAATGACTGATATTTTTCTACAAGCTGGATAAGTTCATTTTTTAAATTTGTTCTTATTTTTTGTGCGACAGGATGCTGGCTAAATTGTTGATGTCTTGCCGCAGGAAAAGATTTACAAATATCTTCCAATAACGTCTTCAAACCCATGACCGCTCCAACCTTTAATTAGTTATCGGTCATTCTACCCAACCAACTTATAAAATGCGAAATTTTGCGCAGTCCGAACTATGGCCAATTCCTACAGCCATTGAGAACACAGCACAATAAAAAAAACCCAGACGAGGTCAGCACCAGGCCTGGGTTTAAGGTTTTTATCTGTAGTGAAACGATTATTTCGTCAGGGCGATAAAAATTTCCGGCAGTTTTTGCGGTAAGGTTTCGAGCTTATCAATCACGCTGTAGTGATTGCCAAATATGTCGGCGACATATTCATCCGCTTTCGGGTCCATATTAATGCAATAACTGTAAATGCCTTTTTGCGCCAGTTCGGACACGGCTTTTTTAGTGTCTTGAATCAGTACTTGCGGGTCTTTAGAGTCAATGTCTGCCGGTTCGCCGTCAGTCAAAATCAACAGCAGTTTTTTCTCGGTTTTTTGCAATTCCAAGTAATGCCCTGCATGGCGCATCGCCGCACCCATGCGGGTGGAGTATTGCGCTTTCATGCCGGCGATACGCTGTTTGACTTCATCACCCCAGTGTTCACTCCAACCTTTAATGAGGTGATAACGCACATCATGGCGGGTATCGGAGTGGAATCCGGCGATGGCAAATTTATCGCCCAGTAACTCGACCGTAAACGACATAATCGCTAAGGCTTCCTCGCTCAACTCCAGCAGGGTTTGATTGCTATTGGCGACCATTTGATTCAATGACTGCGACATATCCACCAGCAACATCACCGAAATCGAACGACCGTCGGTAGTGTGGCTATAGTTAATGCGCGGATCAGGGTTAGAGCCACTTTTGTAATCTAAAATGGAACGCAGTGCGACATCTAAATCCAGCTCCGAGCCTTCTTCTTGGAAACGAATACGTTTTTTGTTTTGCGGACGCAACATTTCAACCAGACGTTTAATGCGTTTAATCAATGAATCATGTTTGGTCAATAACTTATCCACTTTGCCAGCATCACCGGATGGATTTAAACGCTCATACACTGCGCACCAATCCGGTCGATAGGACTCGGATAAATAATCCCATTCGTCATAGTGACGCGGTGGCAAGCCATCTTCGAGGGTTGGTGCTTCGTCGGACTGGTATTCGTTTTTAATCACTTCATCGGCTTCATCATATTCTTCGTGATGAATCCATAAACAACGGTTGTCGTCGCGATACGAAATGTCGGTATGGGCGAAATACACATCCGGCAAACTGTCGGTCATTAAGCGGGTTTTCACATAATAGGATGCGCCAAGTTCTTGCATATCTTTAATGCTGGATTGCTCACCTTTTTCCGCCAACAGTGCATTAAAACGCTCGACATGCTGACGAATTACGTCGTCTTCGGCATCAAAGCTTTCGTCAATCAAGGCGCGCGATAAACGTGTAGCGCGATAACGTAAACACGCCATTTTTTCGCTGTCGCAATCGCCTTTTGGCGGAATAGGATGTAAACCTAACCACAGCTTTTTTAAGCCGGGATAACGTTGCATTGCTAAACGCTCAACTCGCGCATCTTCGAAAGTCGAAATAAATAACTGCATGTGTGGCGCAAAGTTATCGGCCAGCAACTGACTCGACCATTGTTTGTGTGCCAACATGTGCGCTAAGGCGGCGCGATAACGATCAATGCCACTGATGTCGCCGAGGTCATCATACACATCCGGCAAACGCATAGCTTGTTCGTCAATATAAGGCATCNNCAGCTGATCCATTGAGGTGGAGTAGGTGACAAATGGCAAGTCACTGTCCCACATAATTTGCTGCAACATTTCTAAATGACGTTGTGCGTCTTTAAAGACCGTACCGTGACGTTCGCGCGCAATAATGCTGCGTACATCCGGGCTGGCTAAATCAAAATATTCTTTTTGCTGATCCGGCGCATGGCGGTAGTTACGCACGCCATATTGAATAAAGTTACGAACCCCATCCAAGGTCAACTTGCCTAGTAGTTTCGGCATATTATCGAGTAATTCGACCATACCCGGACTTTCATACATGGATTGATGTCCATGTATGACCGTAGCGGTTTTTTCGACAAAATCATCAATCATTGCCAAGTATTGATCAAAATCTTGCGCCGTATCAATGCGACGGCAAACCGCCGGCAGGGTTTGTAGGAAAGGAATCAGTGCATTTTTATTTGGACTGCGTGCGAGTTTGTAGCCATAGTTTTTAACCTGCTGCAAAACCTGCTCGCCCAAATGGAGCGCGACATCGGGCATTTCATGCAAATAAATGAGTACCGGTTCAACGCCACGCCCCATATTACAGAGGAACTTGGCGGCATCAAGATAACTATTTAAACCGGTTTCGGTCAGTTTTTGGCGCGCATCCGCCACACAGGCAGGGAACAACTCTTGCGCTTGTGGAAAACCGCAACCAAACTGTTTTTGATACTGTTCGAGTAATTCTGGCGTCATGTTTTTCACCACAGAGACACGAAAACGCGAAGTTTAAAGCAAAGCCTCAAACATTCGCGGTTGCGTGATTGAAAAGAAATTAACCGAAAACCATATTGATGGTGTTATCGAGTGTTGCGCGAATATCGGCATCATCCGTGATGGGACGTACCAGCGCCATACGGCATGCGTCTTGTTTTTCGACACCTTGGGCAATCAGGGTTGCGGCATATACCATCAGACGAGTAGAAATACCTTCATCCAAACCGTGGCCTTTTAATTTACGCGCTGCTTCACCGATTTGAACCAGTTTTTTCGCCACTTCTATATCCACACCGGCTTCTTTTACCAAAATATTAGCTTCAACATAGGCCGGGGCATAATCAAAATCTAACGCGCAGAAACGCTGTTTGGTTGACTGCTTCAAGTCCTTCATCAAACTTTGGTAACCCGGGTTATAGGAAATAACCAATTGGAAATCCGGGTGCGCTTTAACCAGTTCGCCTTTTTTATCTAATGGCAATTCGCGACGGTGGTCGGTCAAGGCATGGATAACCACCATCGTATCTTGACGCGCTTCTACCACTTCGTCCAAATAACAAATCGCGCCATAACGCGCCGCCATGGTCAGCGGGCCGTCAACCCAACGCGTACCGTTGGCATCTAATAAATAACGCCCGACCAAGTCTGATGCGGTAATGTCTTCGTTACAAGATACGGTGATTAACGGTTTGCCGAGTTTCCATGCCATGTGTTCGATAAAACGTGACTTACCGCAACCTGTCGGCCCTTTTACCATCACCGGCAAACGAGCGGCATAAGCAGCTTCGTATAAAGACACTTCATTGTTTTGTGCTTGGTAAAACGGTTCTTTTTCGATCTTGAATTGGCTGATATCCATCACGCATACCTCAAATGAATTAAGTAACTTTTGACAACCACCAGGCCTGGTATTAGGCAGGTGACTCACAAAAATAACCTAGCTTTTGACTCAACTACTAAGGGTTAAAAAAACCTCTGCTTTGGACGAGCCATCACAGAGGCTGTTAATTTAGCAAAACAACGCCAGCGCTTACGTCTGGCGGTTTTAGACTAAATTACTTGTGTACGCCTAACTTCTCTCTCCAACCTGGATAGATCTTGTCAGCATCACCTGGGAAAGATTCGAACGCGCGAGCAAATTCTTTATGCTCTTTCGCGAATTCGATTGGGTCTGCACCCGCTTTCCAGCACTCATACGATTGACGTAGAGAGATCGCACCAGCCGCTGGGCTGTCGATATGACCGTAAGAACCACCACCAGAAGTGTTGATAACGTTGCCGTGACCCAAGTTCTTGAAGAAACCTGGAAGACGTAATGCGTTCATACCTCCAGAGATGATAGGAGTAGTTGGCTTCATGCCGTTCCACTTCTGGTAGAAGAATGGCCCTTGGCACTCATCACGTTCAATCATGTACGCGATTTCTTTATCTTCGTTACCACCTTCCATTTTACCGAAGCCCATAGTACCCACGTGGATACCTGACGCACCTTGTAAACGAGAGATTTTAGCTAGAACGAATGCAGTGTAACCACGCTTAGAAGAAGGTGATGTTACCGCACCGTGACCAGCACGATGGTAATGCAAGTACTGTGAAGAGTAGTTACGACGAGCAGTCGTGATCATTCCTGGACCACCAACATAACCGTCAACTAGGAACGCAACGTGTGGCGCGAACTCACCGAAAGTTTCTAGGATGTAGTCAGCGCGGTAAAGCATTTCGTAATGGTCGTCTGCAGTGATGTTTGCAGAGAACAATTTAGCTTGACCGGTTTCATCTTGTGCACGTTTCATCGCGTCAACAACTAAAGGAATAACTTTTTTCATTGGAGCGAAAACTTGGTTACCTTGTGGTTCGTCGTTTTTGATGAAGTCGCCACCCAACCAGAACTGGTAAGCTGCTTTAGCAAATGGCTCAGGACGTAAGCCCAATTTTGGCTTAATGATTGTACCAGCGATGTAACCACCGTTTTTGTAGTCACGGCCAAGAATACGCCACATGTCAGAAATGTCTTTTGCAGGACCGTCAAACAAATGCAATTTAGTTTCTGGAACCCAGAAATCCACCATTTGTAGGTTTTTAACGTCGCCCATACCTTGGTTGTTACCGATAGCCAAAGTTAGGAAAGATACCAACATTGTTTTGCCGTCGATACCGTTACGGTCGAACAAGTCGAATGGGTAAGCGATTTTAACTGTTTGTTTTGCTTCGTCGATTTCATAAACCAAAGCGTCTAGGCCTTTGGTGAAGTCATCCGTTGTACAAACTTCAACGTTAGTACCGGTTGAAGATTCTGCAGCGATGTGAGCTGCAACTTCTAAATAACCGTAACCTGCAGCAGGTTCCATTTTGTATGCAACCAAAATATGGTTTTGACCTTTAATTAGGTCGTCTTCTTTCAAGCTTAAGTCAGCGTAACGATTCGACTGATCCATCTTACTTACCTCAATAACGACGAGCTTTGCTCATCTTTAGCGTTTGCTACCAGCTTCTGTTTTACAGAGAACTAATAACCCCGAAATAACTGGTGCTTAGTTTAATGGATCAACCAATAAACTCAAATCAATATTTATTATATTTTTGATAGCTTTTCATCTATATATTATTGCAATTTAATGCTTAATTAGCTTGATATCGTAATTAAATAGGCCGATTTTAGGATTCTGATAGACGTTTTTGTAAGGATTTGGTCAGGATTTGTGCTTCCAGTTTTAACAATTCAATCAACTTTTGTGCCGCACTCGACAAGGATTTACCTTTTGAATACACTAAATACCAATTCCGATGTATCGGAAAGCCTTCGACATCCAACACTACAATATCACCGCGTTCAATTTCGTCCATTAAAGTAGCAACGGCTGCAACCGTTACACCTAAGTTTTGTAACAACCCCAAACGCACGACTTCATTGCCACCCAGAATCATTTTGATATTGGGCTTGTAATGACGTTTGGTAAACACACTTTCAATATGGGTTCGCATACCCGAACCCTTTTCGCGCAAGAATAGCGGAACTTCCTGCATCTCTTCTAATTTAATTTTTCTTTTGGCGGCGAGAGGATGTGCTTTATTAGCAACAAACACCAGCGGGTTTGGGGCTAACTGAAAGGATTCAACGTTTAAGTCTTCCGGTGGTTGACCGAGAATATAAAAATCATCTTCGTTTTTTAAAATTCGCTCGACTAATTGCTCTTTGTTACCGACCATCATCGCCACCGACACTTCCGGATAAACGCCGACAAAGTCGTGAATTACTTTAGGTACAAAATACTGCGCACTCGAAATAACCGACAATTTAATCCGTCCTCCGGCAAAACCTTTCAGGTTTTTAATTCGCTCTTCTGTGGACTCCAGTTTTTGCAAAATATCCTGTGCGGCTTCATACAAAATTTCACCGGCCTGCGTTAAAAAAACCTGCCGACCTATTTGCTCAAACAGTGGAATTTCTAATGCTTCGGCTAATTTTTTTACCTGCATCGAAACGGTAGGTTGTGTCAGATGCAACTCTTCCGCTGCTCGGGTAAAACTATTCAGGCGAGCAATGGTTTCAAAAACCTGCAACTGACGTAAGGTTGCATGACGCACTAATTGGTTCAGTTTTTCTGCCATGTTCGTTACCACCAGGCCTGGTTATATTAAATGTGACGTGTATTGAGGTGGTTATTAAAGCAAAAAACCCCGAACGAGGTCGGGGTTTTTATGCTGTCGGTATTAAACCAAACTTATTTTACGATTTGGTTCAATGAACCTGCTGCATAACGAGCTTGCATGACTTCTAGGCCAACTGCTTTGATCTTAGAACCATGACCAGCACAACCAAATGCTTCAAAACGTGCTTTACAGATTTCCATCATCGCATCTTCAGCCGCTTTGTAGAATTTACGCGGATCGAAGTTTGAAGTGTTTTCTGCTAAATGCTTACGGATTGCACCGGTTGATGCCATACGTAAGTCAGTGTCGATGTTTACTTTACGCACACCGTACTTGATACCTTCAACAATCGCTTCAACCGGTACACCATAAGTTTGACCCATGTCACCGCCGTAGCTGTTGATGATTTGTAGCCATTCTTCAGGAACTGAAGAAGAACCGTGCATTACCAAGTGAGTGGTAGGAATGCGAGCGTGGATTTTTTTGATCTGATCAATTTTCAATACATCGTCAGATGGCTTAGAAGTGAACTTGTAAGCACCGTGAGACGTACCTACCGCAACTGCTAAACAGTCAACGTTAGTGTCTTTTACGAACTGTGCTGCTTCTTCCGGGTCAGTCAACAACGCAGAATGATCCATTTTCTGATCAGAACCGTGACCGTCCTCTTCACCCATCATGCCAGTTTCTAATGAACCTAAACAACCCAATTCACCTTCAACTGAAACACCGCCAGCGTGAGCGATTTTTACTACTTCAGCCGTGATGCCTGCGTTATATTCATAAGAAGCTGGAGTTTTCATGTCAGCCATCAAAGAACCGTCCATCATGACTGATGTGAAACCAGACTGAATGGCACGTAAACATACGCCGACGTCTGAACCGTGATCCTGGTGCATAACAACCGGTACATTTGGATACATTTCAACCGCAGCCGCTACCATGTGGCGCAACATTGGCTCACCGGCATACTTACGTGCACCGGCAGAACCTTGAAGAATAACCGGAGAATCTACCGCAGCAGCAGCACGCATAATTGCACGTACCTGTTCCATGTTATTTACGTTAAACGCTGGCATACCAAAGCTATGTTCTGCTGCGTAATCCATTAACTCACGAAGTGTAATCATCGCCATTGCGATACTCCTTTATTGGTTTCAAAAAATAAAAAATTTACTAAATTAAGGTACTTTTACAATTTCTAAACGGTTGGTACCGCCCATATTGCCGCGCTGCTCACCACGCGTTAACGCAACTAAATCACCTTCCTGCACAATACCAAAGCCTTTTAATTGCTTAAGAATATTCTGCTGAACTTCTTCATCGCTTAGTCCGGTGTAATCCACAATGGATGGGTAAACACCACGGTACATGCACACTTTACGGCGAGTTGTTACATGCGGTGTTAACGCAAAGATCGGAATTCCTGAGCTGATACGAGACATTAACAATGAGGTGTTACCTGACTCGGTTAATGCCGCGATACATTTCACATTAAAGTGGTTAGCGGCATACATTGCAGCCATCGCAATAGTTTCATCCACGGCAGAGAACATTTCATCAATACGGTGAGTTGACTCACGCGTTGAACGTGATTTTTCCGCTTCATGGCAAATACGCGCCATTGCTTCAACGACTAGGTGGGGGAATTTACCGGTTGCAGTTTCACCGGACAACATCACCGCATCCGTACCGTCCATAACGGCGTTGGCGACGTCAAATACTTCTGCACGAGTAGGAATGGCATTTTCAATCATGGTTTCCATCATCTGGGTTGCAGTGATGGTCACGCGATTCAACTGGCGAGCGCGTTTGATAATTTTCTTTTGCAAAGCAGGCAACTGCGCATCACCCACTTCCACACCCAAGTCACCACGGGCTATCATCACAACGTCTGATGCCAAAATAATGCCATCAAGCGTTTCATCATCACCCACCGCTTCCGCACGCTCTACTTTAGAGACGATACCGCAATTTAATCCGGCTTGAACCGCCAAACTACGGCAATACTCAACATCTTCAGCTGAACGCGGGAAAGATAATGCTAAATAATCCGCATTCATTTTTGCCGCAGTAATAATATCTTCTTTGTCTTTTTCGGTTAATGCCGTTGCCGATAAACCACCACCCAACAAGTTAATCCCTTTGCTGTTAGACAATGTACCGCCAACCGTAACAGTACATTCAACACGCTCACCGATTACTTCATCAACCCGCATGACAATACGACCATCATCAAGCAACAATAAATTGCCCGGCTTCACGTCGTAAGGAAGGTTTTTGTAAGTTAAACCGACTTCATGCTGATTACCTGCATTTGCGCCGACGTTGTTATCCAGTGCAAACTTATCACCTTCAGCGATTTGAATGGCGCCATTTGGAAACTTGGCAATACGAATTTTCGGACCTTGCAAGTCAACCAGTACCGCTACTTCGCGGTCTAATCTGGCAGCAGTTTCACGCACGGTGTTAGCGCGTTTAACATGATCTTCCACTGAGCCGTGTGACATGTTGATACGAACAACATCCACGCCTGCTTTAATAATACGCTCCAACTCACCTGGACGATCGGTTGCCGGGCCGAGTGTTGCAACAATTTTTGTTCTACGAATACTTGCCATAATCTATTTGCGTTCCTTGTTAAACATTTAACTCATGCAGAAGAAGATGGCTCGCAAAATAAACTGCCCCCTGATTGGGGATAGACACAGTCGGTCTAACAATTCAATTTACTTCCCGAGACACCCTGCTGCTTCTCATAAGTTTTTTAATAATACCAGGCCTGGTGATCAACCAGGCCTAGTGGCTTTACCCGCGTAACTTATTTAGCTGCGCGTTTTTCCAACATATCAACAGCTGGTAGTTTTTTGCCTTCCAAGAATTCAAGGAATGCACCACCACCCGTAGAGATATAAGACACTTGGTCTTCGATACCATACTTATCAATCGCAGCTAAAGTGTCACCACCGCCTGCGATAGAGAAAGCTTTTGACTTCGCAATTGCATTTGCAATTGTTTTAGTACCTTCGCCAAACTGGTCAAACTCAAACACACCAACCGGGCCGTTCCAAACAACCGTCCCGGCATTCATGATGATTTCAGCTAACTCAGCTGCCGTTTTCGGACCAATGTCAAAAATCATGTCATCGTCAGCAACCGCGCTGGCTGCTTTTAATTCAGCTTTTGCAGTAGGAGAAAACTCTTTTCCGGTCACAACGTCTT
>DIJW01000108.1 GCA_002421475.1 Thiomicrospira sp. UBA5634
AACGTGAAGCTCTATTGTCTAACATGGAAGAAGGTTCAACCCTTAAAGGTATTGTTAAGAACCTTACCGACTACGGTGCGTTCATTGATTTGGGCGGCGTAGATGGTCTATTGCATATTACTGACATGGCATGGCGCCGTGTTAACCATCCTTCAGAAATCGTCCAAGTTGGCGATGAGATTGAAGTAAAAGTATTGAAGTTCGACAAAGAACGTAATCGCGTATCGTTGGGCTTGAAGCAGATGGAAGAAGATCCATGGGCAGATATGGTTGCACGTTACCCAATCGGTTCTGAAACTGCTGGTAAAGTGGCAAACATTACTGACTACGGCGCATTTATCGAAATTCAAGAAGGTATTGAAGGTTTGGTACATACGTCTGAGTTGGATTGGACTAATCGTAACATTCACCCATCTAAAGTGGTTCATTTGGGTCAAGAAGTTCGTGTAAAAATCCTAGATGTTGATCAAGAGCGTCGTCGTATCTCTCTAAGTATCAAACAGTGCACTGTTAACCCATGGGAAGGCTTTGCTGCCACTCATAACAAAGGTGACAAAATCACTGGTAACATCAAATCAATCACTGACTTCGGTATCTTTATCGGTCTAGACGGTGGTATTGATGGTTTGGTTCACTTGACTGATATTTCTTGGGCGCAAAATGGCGAAGAAGCTATTCGTGAATTCAAGAAAGGTGATGAGTTAGAAACCATTATTCTTTCTATTGATCCAGAAAGAGAGCGTATTTCTTTAGGTTTGAAACAGCTTGAGCAAGATCCTTTCTCTCAATATGTTGCAGAACACGGTAAAAACAGCATCGTTGAAGGTACAGTGAAATCTGTAGACGAAAAAGGTGCAGTGATTGACTTGGCAGAAGAAGTAGAAGGTTACCTTCGCGCTTCTGAACTTCAAGAAGAAACGCGTGATGCATCTAGCGTATTGAAAGTAGGTGAGAAGGTTTCTGCGAAGATCACTAACATTGATCGTAAGAGCCGTAGTGTTTCATTGTCTGTGAAAGCAAAAGATGCGCACGAAGAAGCGGAAGCGATCAAAGGTTATACATCTAACCAAGATCAAGCAACCAATACTTTGGGTGACTTGTTGAAAGCACAACTCTAAACCTGGCAAAACTAACGGATAAAGATACGTCTTTATCCGTTTTGTTTGGTCGTTCAGTGCCGTATTAAATGGCACTGTTCCTCATCAATAGTGGGAAGGTAAGAGTATTGAAATGACCAAGTCAGAATTGATTGAGCTCATAGCGAGAAAACAAACCCAACTCTCACAGAAAGATGTTGAGATTGCGGTAAATCAAATCATTGAGTCAATGATTACAGCATTAGCAGAAGGCGAGCGAATTGAAATTCGTGGTTTCGGAAGCTTTAGCTTACATCATAGACAAGCAAGAATGGGTCGAAACCCTAAAACCGGGGAATCGGTCAAGTTATCAGAAAAACGTGTACCACACTTTAAGCCGGGCAAAACCTTGCGAGAAGATGTTGATGCATCAAAAACGTCAACTGATATCCTATGTTAAAAACTGAGTTATTCCCATGATAAAACTCCTGTCGTTAATAGCAACACTTGCTTTTTTAGCTCTTGGAGTAATGGTGGGGATGCTCAATCCAACTCTCGTGCCGTTTGATTATTTAATTAATCAGCGGCACGTCCCTCTTTCTATATTACTCAGCGTAGCGTTTATTTTGGGTATGGTGTTTGCCGGCTTGTTTGCATTTATACAAGTGGTTCGTTTGCAGTGGCAATTACATCGCTTAAATAAGTCACATAAGCAACAAGCTAATGAATTTATTGAGTTAAAAAAACAATTGCTAAAATCATCGCAACAACCCCAGTCTACCTCCATTATTCCTCGCTAAGTTATTATTTTAATTAAACTTTATAGTTTCTAGGGTTGATCATGTCGCAAACTTCACGTGTTATCGTTGCATTGGATTATGCCTCACAAAATGATGCGCTTGCTTTGGTACAGCAATTAGATCCCACTCAATGCAAGCTGAAAGTCGGTAAAGAACTTTTTGCGGTTGCAGGACCAGGCCTGGTGGAGCTTTTGGTGAAGCAGGGATTTGATGTTTTTTTAGATCTCAAATATCACGATATTCCAAATACCGTAGCAATGGCATGTAAAGCGGCGGCTAATTTAGGTGTTTGGATGGTTAACGTGCATACGTTGGGCGGACCTAAAATGATCGCCGCCGCTAAAGATGCCATTGTAGGGTGTACTCATCAGCCTTTATTGACGGCGGTGACTATTTTAACCAGCTTTGATCAAGAGCAGTTGAATGCGATTGGCTTAACGGGTTCAATTCAGGATAATGTTTTGCGTTTAGCACAGTTGGCTGAAAAATCGGGGGCAGACGGTGTGGTGTGTTCGGCTCAAGAAGCAACTTTATTACGCCAAAAAACAGCTAAGGATTTTTGTTTGGTCACGCCAGGAATTCGTCCTGCGGGAGCGAGTATGGACGATCAAAAGCGTATTATGACTCCCCAGCAAGCTATTGCAGCTGGTTCAGACTATTTAGTGATTGGTCGTCCAATTACTCAAGCTGTAGACCCATTGGCTGCACTAATCGCGATTAATCAATCATTGAGTTAATTTTGAATCAAATTAGGCTCAAATAAAGCCTAATTTGATTGCATTAAGCGGTGGATTTCTCTATAATTTCCGCCTTTCAAACCTGTTGTTTCGGTTTGAAGATCCTTGCCTTACAGTTTGACCAACTGAAGGCTCTGTTATTTGATCCATAAGGAGAGACCATGCGTCATTATGAAGTTGTATTTCTAGTGCACCCAGACCAAAGTGAGCAAGTGCCGGCAATGATTGAACGTTACCGCTCAATTATTGAACAAGCAAGCGGTAAAATCCACCGTTTGGAAGATTGGGGTCGTCGTCAATTGGCATATACCATTGATAAAGTCCACAAAGCTCATTACATTTTGATGAACATCGAATGTACTCAAGAAGCGTTAAAAGAACTTGAAAATGCGTTCTATTACAACGATGCCGTGTTACGTAATATGGTAATCAAACGTAACGAAGCGATTACTGAACCGTCTGTCATGGCTGGCAAGAAAGATGACAAGCCTGAATTCGTAAGCACCTTCAAGGAGTAAGTAACATGGCTAGAAATTTTGGACGTAAAAAATACTGCCGTTTTTCAGCAGAAAACGTAAAAGAAATTGATTACAAAGATATGGATACCTTGCGTGCCTATATTACGGAAACTGGCAAAATTGTGCCAAGCCGTATCACGGGTACCAGTGCGAAATATCAACGTCAGTTGGCATCAGCTATTAAACGTGCGCGTTATATAGCGTTATTGCCATACACTGATCAGCATAAATAAGTTCCAAGGGAACAAAAATATCATGATCGCAATCGCAAACTTTGTTATGAAAGGGCCCATGCAGGCTTATCTGGCAGTGATTGGGTTTGCGTTACTGACTGTTTGGTTCGGCCCGTTTGGTGTTTTTGCGGGTGCTGTGATTGCACTGGTGACATTACGTGTCGGTGTTAATGATGGTTTTAAAACACTGTTTGCGGCGGTGGCGGTGCATTTCATAGTTTCCGGTTTTTTATCGGGCGGTTATGCACCAGGCCTGGTGGTTTTACTAGAGTTTATGTTACCGGTTTGGTTGCTGGCTTTAGTATTGCGTCAGACTAACTCAATGGGTTTAACCTTGCAATTAGCCGCTTTAATGGCGGGCTTAGGCTTGTTATTCGCACATTTGATGTTAGGCGATTTGCCAGCTTGGTGGATGAGTTTGTTTAATCAGGTATTTCGCCCTGTGTTAGAAGAAGCCGGCATGGCTTATTCTGCAGAGATGATTGAACAAATGGCAAGCGTGATGTCTATGTTATTAGCCATGTTTGCAGTTGTTCTCTGGTTTGGTATCGTGCTGACAGCGCGTTGGATGCAAAGTGTTTTATATTATCCGGGACAGTTTCAAGCGGATTTTCATCAGTTAAGACTGCCAAAAAGTGTGGCTGTGGCTACAGTAGTGGTTGCCATTACAAGCATGTTTTTAAATGATGCCAGCGGTGGGTTACTTGGCGATTTATTTGGATTGCTGAGCGTGGTATTGATGTTCCAGGGATTGGCTATTGCCCATCATGCAGTTTTGAAAAAAGACTTGAGTAGTGGATGGTTGATAGCGCTATATTTTTTACTGTTTGTGTTTCCGCAAACGGTGTTAGTTTTAGCGATTGTCGGATTGGCGGATACTTTTAGTGATTTCCGCAACCGATGGGTAGAAAGTAAATAGAGGTTTTCTTATGAACGTTATTCTGCTTGAAAAGGTACAAAATTTAGGCGGTTTGGGTGATCAAGTGGCTGTTAAAGCTGGTTACGCTCGTAACTTCTTGATTCCACAAGGCAAAGCAAAGCCAGCTACAAAAGATAACGTAGCTGCGTTTGAAGCACGCCGTGCTGAACTTGAAAAACTAGCTGCTGAAGCGTTAGCTGCAGCACAAGCTGTTTATGAAAAAATGAACGGTATGGTTGTGAGCATCGAAGCAAGCGCCGGTGACGAAGGTAAGTTGTTCGGTTCAATCGGTACGCAAGATATCGCTGATGCATTAAAAACATCAGGTTTTGAAATTGAACGTCGTCATGTTCGTATGCCAGAAGGTGTATTACGTCATATCGGCACGTTTGAAATTGATATTCAGTTGCACACTGATGTTGTTGCTTCAATCAATGTTGAAGTTAAAGCGAACTAATTCGCTGTTAATCAAACGTTGATAAGAAAAAGCCGAAATGAAACTTCATTTCGGCTTTTTTGTTTTTGCGGGTCGAATCTCTTAAGCCTTAGTTTATAATAGGCGCTTCGTTTTCTACAAAACTCTGCGAAGGTTATGAAAGGCAATTCAAATAATAAACTTACGGTTGCTCAATCACCGTTTAAAGTTCCACCGCATTCTATTGATTCAGAGCAATCAGTTTTAGGTGGTTTGATGTTGTCTAACACTGCTTTTGAAGACGTGTCGGCAGTCATTAATGAATTCGATTTCTACACTAAACAACACCAAGCTATCTATATCGCAATCACTGAACTGAATCGAGCTAATAAACCGTTTGACTTGGTTACGGTGGTCGAGTTTTTAGAAGCTTCCGGTCAAATAGAACTGGCAGGAAGTAAAGCGTATTTGGCTGAATTAGTCGCCAATACGCCAGGTGCAGGTAATATCTTATTTTACGCGCAGATTGTGCGTGAAAAATCTATTCTGCGTAAACTGATCGAAGCGTCAAATGAAGTTGCTGAGAGTTGTTTTTTTACCCAGGGTAAAGACATTCGTGAAATTCTTGATTTTGCCGAGTTGAAAGTCATGGCGATTGCTGAGCATGGCGAAGGCAAACAACGTCAATACAAAACCATGGACGATTTATTGACGGCAGCGATCAATAAGATTGATGAACTGTTTAACTCAGATGGATCCATAACGGGTATTGAAACCCATTTGACCGCATTTGATGAAATGACGTCTGGTTTACAAAATGGTGATTTGTTGATTGTTGCCGGGCGTCCCTCCATGGGTAAAACCACTTTTTCGATGAATATGGCAGAAAACGTGGCGACCAAAAGTGGTCAACCCGTTGCCGTGTTTAGTATGGAAATGCCGGGTGAACAATTAGCGATGCGTATGATCAGTTCTTTAGGTCGTATAGATGCACATCGGATGCGTACCGGTAAGTTATTGCCGGAAGACTGGACCAAAATGAACAAGGCGATCAGCTTATTATCGAATGCTGAAATTTATATTGATGATACGCCCGCGTTGATGATTACTGAGTTACGTGCAAGAGCCCGCCGAATTGATAAAGATATACGTGAAAAACAACGACGTAAAGCGATTGAACAGGGTGTAGAAAACCCTGAGTCCAAAGTAACGGGCTTAGGCCTGATTGTGATTGACTACTTACAACTAATGCGCGGTTCACAAAACACCGATAACCGTGTTAATGAAATCTCTGAAATTTCGCGCGGGCTCAAAGCATTAGCGAAAGAATTGAATATTCCAGTCATCGCTTTATCGCAGCTAAACCGGAGTTTGGAGCAGCGCCCTGATAAACGTCCGAAAATGTCTGACTTACGAGAATCCGGTGCGATTGAGCAGGATGCCGACTTAATTATCTTTATTTATCGTGATGAAGTGTACCACCCGGATACCGATGATAAAGGCACAGCGGAAATCATTATTGCAAAACATCGTAATGGTTCAATAGGTACTATTCGTTTGACGTTTATTGGTGAATATACACGGTTCGAAAATTTTGCCTCACTGCAACCCGAAGATGTGCATTACTAATATGTCACGCCCAATTTCTGCCCACATTAATCTTAGTGCGTTACGTCACAATCTGCAGCAGGTTC
>DIJW01000065.1 GCA_002421475.1 Thiomicrospira sp. UBA5634
GGCATTAATCCTTGCGCGCCAAGCCGAAAGTCTGGGCGAAGTTCCGGTTGGTGCAGTTGTCGTAAAAAACCAGCAGTTGATAGGTTACGGTTTTAATCAGTCAATCACGCTCAATGATCCCAGTGCGCATGCCGAGGTTATGGCGTTAAGAATGGCTGGGCAGGTATTGACGAATTATAGATTACCTGACACGACCTTGTATGTAACGTTAGAGCCTTGTGCAATGTGTGCTACAACCATGGTTCATGCAAGGGTTGCCAGATTGGTTTATGGTGCTGTTGATTTAAAAACAGGGGCAGCTGGATCAGTACTCAATTTAACTGACTATGCAGTGTTTAACCATCAACTAAGTTGTGTGTCGGGTGTTTTGCAGCAAGATTGTTCTAGTCTATTGTCTAATTTCTTTAAACTACGCAGAGCTCAACATAAAGCAAAAAAGGTATCTGGCTCATTCACTTAGTAGCTTCTTAAAGTAAAAAAAGGTTCGAAAAGATTTTTTTACTTTAATGTGATTTTGTTGATGATTGGATTGAATCCTTTGTAACCGAGTGGAATTTGTCGGGTTCAAGGGGTATTATGACTATATTTGGTTTACTGGAAAGTTATTAGACTTATGCAGAAAAGTATCGACCCAGCAGAAGGGATTTTGACGATAAAAATTTTACCTGGTGAGTTTTATGTCACCAAGGAAGAAGAGCGTATCGAAACGGTATTGGGTTCATGTATATCAGCGTGCGTACGAGATCCAGTTTCCGGTGTTGGCGGCATGAACCATTTTATGTTACCAGTCGATAAGAACAGCGCTCGAGGAGTTGAATTATCAGACGCGAATCGGTATGGCAACTATGCAATGGAAAATATGATCAACGCTCTTCTGAGATCCGGCGCTAAGCGCGAGCGTTTAGAGTTTAAAATATTCGGTGGCGGGCGTATTATGAGCTCGATGACTAATATTGGATGGTATAACATAGGCTTTGTGTTTGATTACATTTATACTGAAGGCTTTAAGGTGGTGTCGCAGGATATTGGTGACATTTATCCGCGTAAAGTTATGTACTATCCTTTAACCGGACGAGTACGAGTGAGGCGTTTGAATGCCATGCATAACCAATCGCTTGTTGACCAAGAAAGTCAATACTTTCAAAATATTGAACATAAACCGGTGGAAGGTGATGTTGAGCTGTTTTAATGTTCAAAGCAACTTGTAGATAATAATGAGTGTGGATCAAGTTATAGCACTTGATGAATAGATAGAGTTAAGTTTTCTGAGGATATGATCATGGACATGATGGAAACATTTCGACAAACCTACTTGGAAGAAAGCTTTGAGGGCTTGGAGATCATGGAGACAGGTCTGCTTGAGTTGCCTCCAGGACGTCCTGATTCAGAAAAAATAAACGAGATTTTTCGTGCCGCGCACTCTATTAAAGGAGGAAGCGGCACGTTTGGTTTTATAGAAATCGCAGGATTTACTCACGTTTTGGAAACATTGCTAGATGAGATGCGTGACTATAAGCGTGATGTAACTCAAGAAGCCATTGATGTTATGTTGGCGGCAGTGGACGTGTTGCGTGACATGTTAACAAAGTTGCAAAACCATCAGCCGATTGACGAAAGGCGTGCGGCTAGCGTTCAGGCTCAGTTGGAAGCTATATTAGGCATGGCACCATCAGAAACAGCAGTCAAAAGCCAAAATAATCAAACCGTAGCCACAAAAAGTGCGATGCCAACCAGTTGGGTTATTAAAATGGTGCCAGAAAAAGGTTTATTACAAACTGGTAACGAGCCGATTCGTATTTTTCGTGAGCTGCAGAGCTTAGGTAAACTAGATGTAACTGCCCACACTGATAATTTGCCGTCGATTGATAATTTTAATCCTGAAGAACTGAATTTAAGTTGGACACTCGTGTTATCGGGAATGGAGGTTGAGTTGGACGATATAAAAGAAGTGTTTGAATGGATTGATGGCGATGGAGCTCAAATCTCTATTGAAGCTCCTATAACTTCATCAGCGACTACACATCAGTCTGAGTCAACTTCGGCGGCTACTGTGTCAGCTGTCAAACCTGTTGCCACACCGGCAACTATCTCAACGCCTGCAAGTTCAACTGAAAACAGTGCAATTAAGGATGCATCGGCTCAGAAAAAGGCACCACAACAAGATGGCTCGATTCGAGTTAATTTAAGCAAAATTGATCAAATGGTTAATTTAGTCGGGGAGTTGGTTATTACTCAGTCTATGTTGAGCCAATTTGGTGATCAAGCTGAGCAGAATCCTGATAGTACAGAGTGGATTGATAAATTAAAGGAAGGTTTGACGCATTTAGAACGTCATACTCGTGAGTTGCAAGAAAGTGTGATGAATATTCGGATGTTGCCGGTAAGTTTTGCCTTTAACCGGATGCCGCGTATTGTGCATGATGTCAGCCAGAAACTCGGAAAAAACATTGAATTATTAATGGAAGGTGAAAATACCGAGCTTGATAAAACAATGTTGGAGCAGCTTACTGATCCACTGGTTCATATTGTACGCAACTCAATAGATCATGGTATTGAAAGTCCAGCAGATCGTATTGCTGCAGGTAAGCCGGAGAAAGGTGTTGTTAAAATGGCCGCATTCCATCAAGGCGGTAATATTTTGATTCAAATTACGGATGATGGTGCGGGCATTAATATAGATAAAGTTCGCCAAAAAGCAATTGAAAAAGGTGTAATTGATCCAGATAGTAATTTAAGTCATGAAGAAGTGGTTGATTTGATTTTCCATCCAGGATTCTCAACAGCAGATGTAGTGAGTGATGTATCTGGACGAGGCGTCGGCATGGATGTCGTTCGTCGTAATATTCGTGGCTTAGGCGGTACTGTTGAAGTGAAAACGAAGCGCGGTGAAGGAAGTGTGTTTACGATTCGTTTGCCCCTAACATTAGCTATCCTTGATGGTCAATTAGCTTCTGTTGGTAGTCAGACGTATGTTTTCCCATTAGTTTCGATTGTTGAATCAATTCAAGTTGATAAATCTTTGGTAAAAGGTATTGCGGGTCAAGCTGAACTATATAAATTACGTGATCAATACATCCCTGTTATTCGTTTACACAATCGCTTTGGTGTAGAAGATGCAAAAAATGATTTGGCAGAGGGATTGTTGGTTGTAGTTGAGGAAGGTGGACGTCGGGCTGGTATTTTTGTTGATGATTTATTGGGTCAGCAGCAAGTAGTAATTAAAAGCTTAGAAAGTAACTTCATGAAAATAGGCGGTATTGCAGGCGCAACAATTTTAGGTGATGGTACTGTGGCGTTGATACTGGATGTGGCTGAAGCAGTGACGAGTCATAAGACGAGTAGTGCTGACAAAAGTGCTCAAATCAGTGCCGCTGCTTAAAGAGGTATGAGCATGTCACAATTGCATGATTATGTTTTAGGTGCAAAAGAGGTTCAGCAAACGATTTTGATCCTAAACTTATCGATAGCTCAAATTGAGTTATCGATTTCTGAAGGTGATCACTCAGTTAATGCATTGATTGATTCATTTCGTTTTATGTCACAGCATATTGAAGAAATTCAGTCCGCGACTAAACAGATAGGTTCGATATCTACTGATAATTCAGACTTACAGCAGCAGCACTCGTTATTACTAAGCCAAACGGACGAGTTAGCTTTAAAAATGCAACAGGCCATTATTGCATTCCAATTTTATGACAAGTTAAGTCAACGTTTGGGGCATGTATCTCATGGCTTATCAGGACTGGCAGAAATTGTATCTCATGAAATGCGCGTTAAAGATGCAACAGAATGGGAAACGTTCAAAAAGTCTGTGCGTAGAGGCACAACTATGCGAGAGGAAGAGGAGCTGTTTGAATTGATTTTTGATCAGCATATTCCTTCGGTTCAAGCGATTGAAATTATGAAAGAACGCATGTCACAACGAATGCATGAAGAGCAGAAACAGCATGAAGAAATTGAATTGTTCTAGCTAGATGTTCAAACCTTTAACAGAAAACCCCGTAAGGGGTTTTTGTATTTTATGGCCTTGAAAAAAATGCTTAAAGCCTTATAAAAAGCAATCCTTTTTTACAATACAGTGAGAGTGATGAAATGACGACTAATAGAGAAACCCACGTTTTTCAAACCGAAGTAAAACAATTATTAAAACTCATGATTCATGCGCTATACAGTAACAAAGAAATTTTCTTGCGCGAGTTAATTTCTAATGCGTCAGATGCGTTAGATAAATTACGTTTTGAATCTGTTTCTAATGATGCTTTAACTGAAGGAGAATCAGAGCTAACGGTTCGTTTGGCATTTGATAAATCAGCGCGAACGATTACGATCAGTGATAACGGAATCGGGATGACGCGTGATGAGGTTATTGAAAACATTGGTACTATTGCCAACTCAGGCACTAAAAAATTCCTCGAAAAGTTGAGTGGAGATCAGGCGAAAGACAGCCATTTAATAGGTCAGTTTGGGGTTGGGTTTTATTCAGCATTTATCGTGGCTGATAAGGTGACTTTAATTACGCGTAAAGCTGGAACAAACCCAGATGGAGCAGTTAGCTGGGAGTCAAATGGTGAAGGTGAGTTTACGTTAGAGAACGTGACCAAGCCAACCAAGGGTACGGATATTATTTTGCACTTAAAATCGGATATGGATGAGTTTTTAAGTGAATATCGCTTAAAGCAGGTAGTCACTACCTATTCGGATCACATTAATTTTCCCATAAAAATGCGGAAGGCTGACGTTGAAAATGAAGAGGCAAAAACCGAAGAATGGGAACAGGTTAATAAAGCGACTGCGATTTGGATGCAGCCAAAGTCTGAGCTAACAGAAGAAGAGTACGCAAATTTTTATCAGACTTTATCACATGATTTTGAAAAGCCCTTGGCAGTAATGCACAACAAAGTGGAGGGCACGCAAGAGTATACGTCATTACTTTACTTGCCGAAAAAAGCTCCTTTTGATTTATACGATCGTGAACGTCGTTATGGTCTTAAACTTTACGTCAAACGTGTATTCATTATGGATGATGCAGAGCACTTAATGCCGGCCTATCTGCGGTTTGTGCGTGGTGTCATAGATTCAAATGATTTACCTTTAAACGTATCACGTGAAATTTTACAAAGTAACCAAGTGGTTGATAAGATTCGTTCAGCATCTGTGAAGAGAGTTTTGGAGCAGCTAAACAAGATGTCTGCCGCAGAAGATCAAACAGATTATCAGCAGTTCTGGGATGCTTTTGGTCAAGTTATGAAGGAAGGGATTGTAGAGGATTTTGCTAATCGGGATAAGATTGCAAAACTGCTTAGATTTGCTTCAACCCATGATGAAAACAATGCTCAACAGCGTATCTCGTTAGTTGATTACATCAGCAGAATGCCTGAATCACAGGAAGCTATTTATTATATCGTAGCAGACAATTATGCAACGGCATTAGGTAGTCCTCATTTAGAGGGGTTTCGTAAAAAAGGCATTGAGGTATTAATCTTATCCGACCGGATTGATGAGTGGTTGGTTGCTCACTTGACTGAGTTTGATGGCAAACCTTTAAAATCAATTACGCACGGAGAAATTAAGGAGTTAGCTGAAGAAACTACAGAGAAATCATTGTCTGAAGAGGAGAAGCAGCAGCGAGACTCTCTAAGTGATAAGCTTAAAAAAGCACTGGGTGATTTAGTTTCTGATGTCAGAATCACGCATCGTTTAACAGACTCTCCTGCCTGTGTTGTCACAGAGGAGGGGGGCGTTAGCGCACACATGGCTCGATTATTGGAGCAAATGGGTCAGGCTATTATACCTAAGGTTAAACCTATTTTAGAGTTAAATCCCGAACATGTTTTGGTTAAGCGCTTGATTAGCATTGAGTCTGAAAGTGAACTTCAACAATGGGCGTTATTTTTGTTGGAGCAAGCTCAGTTAGCGGAGGGCGACCAGCTAACATCTCCCTCAGCGTTCATTAAACGTGTTAACCAATTATTAATCACTTCGCTATAGACGGTGGTGTGCAGTAATTAGACCACCAGGCCTGGTGGTCTGTATTTATAGGTATATAAGAAAATTATTATCAAATAATATTAGAATTTGTTGATATTAGGATTATTTTCTACTAATATAGGGGCTGTTGTTATTCAACAACTCCTCTTGAAGAGCTTTTATTGTCCGAATGGTACAAGCCCGCTTTAACTTAGTTAAAGCGGGTTTTTTTTATTTTGTGCCTAACGCAATAAAGTGAATTTCAAAAATGAGTGTTTCATTCGGTCCGATTACGTTGCCTGCGCCGCGTTCACCATAGGCTAACTCTGCGGGAACAAAAATTTCCCATTTAGCACCGGGACTCATCAGTTTAAGAGCTTCTTGCCAACCGGGTATGACATTGTTGAGTTTAAACTCAATTGGAGTACCGCGATTAAAAGAATTATCAAATTCTGTACCATCAATTAATGTACCGCGGTAATGTGCAATAATCACGTCATTTTCTGTGGCCGTACGGCCTTTGCCGGCCTCTATAACGCGATACTGTAACCCGCTTTCAAGGCTAATAATATTGGGTTTTGATTTATTTTCAGCTAAAAATTCTCTGCCGCGTTGTGCATTGGTTTTGGCAGCAGCTTGAAGTTTTGCTTGCTTCTTTTCTTCAAGATTACGACTAAAAGTTTCAATTGCTTCCGCCATTTGTTCATTAGTTAATTTAAGATTTTGCTGTTTGAGTGCATCTTCTAACCCTTGTAGAAACGTACTGACATCCAGTTCAATTCCTTGTGAACGTAGGTTATGAGCTAAATCAACGCCAATCGCATAACTTGCCTTTTTTTCGACGCTATTAAGTTGGGCTTGAGCGCTGGTAAATAAGCTTAATAGGCCAATGCCGACTGCAAACAGAAAAAATTTTGAGCTCATTGCGAAAACCTTTATTAACTTAAAAATAGAACCTGAAAAAATTAGTACAATTCACATTAATATGACATTGTACTAATTGGTTTGATTAAGGGTTATTGTTTATATTCGTAAGGGTTGCGATAACTGTATGGTTTACTAGCATCGTCGTTAGCTTGTTGGTTTTTTCGTATCTCTTTACTTAGGTTTGCTAAACCTTTATTTATTTCATCTTGCTTAGTTTGTAGTAAATCGAGTTGTTTTTTCATGGCTGCAAATTGACTGTTGAGCGTTTTATTGAGTTCAACTTGACCTTTAATATTTGCATTTTCCATTCTGGCTGTTTGTTTCATGGGTACATCAGCCGGTAGCGTTGAAGTTTGCTGTTTAGCATCCAGTTGTTGTTTAATTAAAGATAATTGTGCGAGCTGAAGTTTAAGTTGGTCATCTATTTTTGCAAAATGTGCTTCAATTGCAGTGAGGTCAATTTTTGCTGGTTCTACAACATCTTTTACTAAGGGGGTCTTGTCTGCGCTTGGTAAATCAGGCTTCCCTATTTTTTCTGTAATATTTGGTGTTTGTTTCAACCAGCTTGCAATAACAAGTTTTTGCTCATTTAGAGCTTCAGTTATCAAATTCTGTAAACGCTCGTAATCAATTTCAGCCAAAGAAATATTTTCAATTGCTTCTGATTGGATATTGTTTAACTCTAAAGGTATGTTGGTTTGATTGTCATTTTTTTGTGTAACGGTCTTGTTATTCCCAGAGTCATGTTCATTACCAAGTAACTCAATAATAGATGCCAATTCGTCAATTTTCATTGTTGTTTGACGATGGTTTAATGTGGTTTCCGTTTGGATAAGATCAATTAACTCAGCTTTAAACTGTGCATTGTATTGATTTGTAGTAAATAACATACCACCCATCAAAGCAGAAACAATTAGCCCGAGAATAATGGCTGTAATTAACATGCCAGTAAAAAAACCACGAGATCCTTTAATTTCTTGCGTCGCCGTTCTCATTGCCTGACGCCATGAGTTATTGGCCTCATGCAGTTCATCAATTTGTATTTTCTGTTCTTTTGCTAGTTTTAAATTAACTTCTGCAGCAAGTTGGCTGTTAACAGCGGAGTCCTGAGCAAGTTTTGATGCTTCTAACATGAAAACTGCAGACTCCATGGTGCTTTCACTTGAAAGTTTGTCCAGCGTCTGTTGATTTTTAATGACGTTTTCTACATTTGACTCGAGTTGACTTGAACTATGTTCTAACTCTTCCAGATCATCCAGTAGATCATCAGCAATATCTTTCATCGGTCTAGGCCTATACTAAAAATTAATTCTCACCTGCCTTTAGTAAATAACAGAGCAGAGGAGGGTTATTATTGTTTTAAAGCAGCTAAACGTTCTTTAATTACGTTATTTGCTTCTTTTAGTCTTTGATTTTTATCACGGATTTTAGCTAGTTCTTGTGACAATTCTTCAGAGCTTAACTGCGGATTAAACTTGTTTTTGTCCAATACATAGCCTGCTTTTTTAACCGTTTCAAAAGCTTTCTCCGCAGCTGCAAAAGTTGCTTCGATAGCAGCTTGAGTACGTTCTGCAGATTCTTGTGCTTGCAAAGCAGTAGCAACGGCTAATCCCGTTACTTCTCGTGAGGTTTGTTTAAGTTCTTCAGCTAAGCCATGAATATCATGATCAATATTTATGGCTTCTTCCATGTAATTTACGGGTTCTGAAGGATCCGGTAACTCAAGATCAATAGTGTCTTCCAGTTCGGCAGTGTCTTCCAGTTCGGCAGTGTCTTCCAGTTCGGCAGTGTCTTCCAGTTCGGCAGTGTCTTCCAGTTCGGCAGTGTCTTCCAGTTCGGCGATGTCGTCAAGTTCGGCGATGTCGTCAAGTTCGGCGATGTCGTCAAGTTCGGCTAAAGCCTCTAATTCAGCAGTGTTTGTATCTTCTGTAGACACAGGTGTTGGCAGGTCATTTTCAGCGTCTTCACCTAAAAGTGCCAACGTATCCTCATCTGCAAGGGCTGTTTCGGTAAGTTGATTGTTGTCCGTTTGTAATTCAAGGGAATCTTCTGGCGTGCTGATTTCAATAGCAGTTTCCTCTTCGACTAAATCATTGAGCTCTTCCATTAAGGGATCATTAAATTCTGATGAAACGGTTTCTGCTGGAATGTCTTCTTCAAGTTCAGCTAGCATTTTTAGCATTTCTTGGTTTGCAAGTTCATCTTTTTCAAATTCAGTCATGATTCACCCCATGTTTAGCTTTGTGTTGAGCTGGTTAAGCAAAATATCCGCTAGATTATTGTTTAATGTCACTTAAAGCACTATCTATGCCAGTTGTTGAAAAATCTGGTGCGCACTTAATCGTAATAGGTTGTAGCGTCCGAGGATGAGTAAACTCAATCTCGCTGGCGTGTAACATTAGCCTTGTTGTCCGCTGAAAGCTTATTTTATCAGCATAAAGTAAATCGCCTAATATGGGATGACCTATGCTTTTCATGTGTAATCGTAACTGATGTGAGCGTCCAGTGATAGGGTTTAGTTTAACTGAAAAAAATGAGGTGCCCTGTTCAATAACTTGCCAGTTTGTTTGTGCATGGCGTCCGTGAATAAAGTCAATAATTTGTTTTGGTCTTCTATCCCAGTCACAACGCATTGGCAATTGTATATGACCCTGCGGCAATGAGCAGTGTCCTTGGCATATGGCATAATAAGTCTTATCAACTTGTCGGTCTTGAAATTGGATACTGAGTGCCCGATGAGCATCTTTGTGCAGGGCAATAATCATAATGCCTGACGTATCCATGTCTAGACGGTGAACGATAAGAGCATTTGGGTGGCTGGTGCTTAGATGGGTATGTACGCACTCTTTGTTGTGTTCACCTTTGCCTGGAACGGAAAGAAGTCCACTCGGCTTGTTAATTACAACGATGTCATCATCTTCATATAAAATCCAATTGCTTAGTTCAGGTTGTAATTTCATCCGAGTTCGCTTGAGTGTAAAATTAGAGCTTTATTTTAACTAAGGCGCGGTCATGAACCAACGTGTTTCTGTTTTATTTGTATGTATGGGCAATATTTGCCGATCTCCTACTGCTCATGCAGTATTTAGAAAACTCGTCAATGAGCAAGGTCTTGCTGATTTAATTCGGATCGATTCTGCTGGTACACATGCATATCATGTGGGCAATCTCCCAGACGAGCGTTCAATGTTAACGGCACGCCAGCGGGGGATAGAGATGGCTGATTTGAGGGCTCGAAAAGTTGAATTTTCGGATTTGATAGAGTTTGACTATGTTTTGGCGATGGATGCAGATAATTATGCAAATTTAGTAGCGATAGCTCCCCAAGACTTGAAAGCTAAAATTGAATTTTTTTTACAATATGCGCCACAGCTAAAAACCCAAAATGTACCTGATCCTTACTATGGTGGAGCAGAAGGCTTTGAGCAAGTATTTGATTTGGTTCATGCTGCTTCGCTAGGTTTATTGGCAGATATTAGGAAACGTTATCTATTAGATTAACTATTTGTTCAGCATGGCTTTCAAAATAAAAAGGCGCTGAATAGCGCCTTTTTATCGATTATGGAAGGGTAGTTGTAGGCGGTTCTGTAGCCTGTTGTTCATGGCTGTTGCTTAACCCTTCAACACTCAGCGATTCAGCATCCCGAGGCGCACGTCGACGGTTTAATGAACTGCGGCTATTGTAGCGGCTCCGGCGACGACGTGGTTCTTTTTTAGTCGTATCTTCTAAATGCTCACCAGCTGTATTAGTTGCAATGTTTTCTGATAATTCTATTTTAGAATGTGTATTAATAGTTTTATCTTGCTCATTGCCTTGTTGTTTTATATGTGTAGGGCTTTTTTGTGGATCAGATAACCCTTGATCAGCAGTTTCGTTGGCTGATCGTCTATTGTCCTGACGAGGTTGGCGTGGCGAGCGTTCCCGGCGCTCATTTGACGATTGCTGTGTGGATTGATCTTTCGCGGAATCATTAACTTGTTGTCCAGCTTCACCTTCCACTCTACGGCGACCATTACCACGTTTGCGATTATTATTTTTGCGAGCATGTTGAGATCGAGAGCCTCTT
>DIJW01000110.1:0-1664 GCA_002421475.1 Thiomicrospira sp. UBA5634
AATGCATTAGAAGCCTTTGGTTGGGATAGCTTCCTACTTGCATCCTATAAATCATTAAT
Organism: Thiomicrospira sp. UBA5634; assembly: GCA_002421475.1. GTDB lineage: Bacteria > Pseudomonadota > Gammaproteobacteria > Thiomicrospirales > Thiomicrospiraceae > Thiomicrospira. The sequence goes on from DIJW01000110.1 coordinate 60, forward strand.
GGCACCAGGCCTGAGAATTAACGGCACAACCGGTATATTGTCCATTGCGCCTAACCAGCGGGTTTTAAGCCAGTTAACCTGGGCAAAATATCGTGTTAACGGTACGCCGGAACCGCTGTTTAAAGACAAGTTCAGCCCACTCTACTTTAAACAACCGGCCAACGAAGTCGAACCGCGTCTAACCGATGATCAGATTGAAGCGATCCGGCTTGAGTTACTGCAAGAAATTTCACAGCCGCGGCTTGATTTATTGCCGCCCCCTTAAGTAGCACAAAGTCATGAATAAACTGCGCCAGGGTCAGCAACATGAACAGTTGGCGCAACAGTTTTTAAGCCGACAGGGCCATAAAATCTTGGCACAAAACTTCTTTTGCAAAGGCGGCGAACTTGATCTGGTTACGCTCGATCATCAAACCTTAGTATTCATTGAAGTCAAATACCGAGCTAACGCCTATCACGGACATCCCAGCGAATTTGTCAACGCGACCAAACAACAACGATTACAACGTTGCGCGCAAGTTTTTCTACAAAGCCACCCCCAATATCAACAGTATGAAATGCGTTTTGACGTACTGAGCTTTCTAGCCGACAATCCCACTCCGTTATGGTTAAAAAACGCATTTGGCGGTTGGTAACCAGGCCTGGTAATACAGGGATTTCTGATAGATTTTATTAACTAAATCATTAAATATTTTAAATTATGCCAATCAATAATTTGCGTTATTATGGATTTGACAACAAGTCAAGCTCACTTAAAGGAGAACGCAGATGGATATTAATATCGGTATTAATGAAGCCAACCGTAAGGCAATTGCAGACGGTTTATCTCGTCTGTTGGCGGACTCGTATGTATTATTTTTGAAAACACATAATTATCATTGGAACGTAACCGGTCCAATGTTTCCGGCTTTACATGCAATGTTTGAAGCCCAATACACCGAATTGTTCACCGCAGTAGATGACATTGCTGAACGCATTCGATCACTTGGAGCATTTGCACCGGGTTCATTCCAGNNCAAAATTAAAGAAGAAACCGCTAAACCTGACGCACAAGAAATGATTCGGAATCTGGTGCTAGGACAAGAAGCGGTGGTAAAAACTGCGCGCGAAATTATTAAAATCGCCGCTGATGCTAACGATGAGCCGACCGTTGATTTATTAACACAACGTATGCAAGTACATGAAAAAAATGCGTGGATGTTAAGAAGTTTAATTGGTTAATTTAATCCTCAACTAAAACACCAGGCCTGGTTGTCATAGGGTCTGGTGCTTATCTGTTACTATCCTAAAAACTTCACAACATTTTCATTAACCACGGCAACACCAATGCCGCAATAAACGCCGACAACGCCATCGCCAATCCGGCAAATGCGCCCATTTGCGCGCTAATCTGAAACGATTTCGCCGTACCTAAACCGTGTGCACTGACCCCCATCGCAATGCCTTTGACCCGGTCATCTTTTAACCGCATCAATTTAAACACCCACGGCCCCAGCATCGCACCTAACACGCCGGTTATCACCACAAACGCCGCCGTTAACGTTGGAATGCCGCCATTTTTTTCCGCGATCCCCATCGCCACTGGCGCGGTAACCGACTTAGGCA
>DIJW01000110.1:1695-6095 GCA_002421475.1 Thiomicrospira sp. UBA5634
CCCCCGCCGCAACTAACCCGACAGTCGCCGCCAACACAATCGGTAACCACAAACTGCGTAACGTCGCCCAATGCTGATACAGCGGAATCGCCAATGCCACTGTTGCCGGCCCCAATAAAAAATGGATAAACTGCGCGCCTTCAAAATAATGTTCGTACGACATATCCCACAGCCAAAGCACCGCCATAATTGCCAACACACTTACCGCCACCGGATTTAACAACGGATTATGATTGGCGCGGCGATATAACCATTGCGCCGCTTGAAAAAAAATCAACGTCAACACCAAACCAAACAACGGGCTTGCCGCCAGATATACCCAAATATCATTCAGATCATTTAGGTTATTCATGTGGCACCTCGCTCGCATGGCGTTTCATTAAACGCGCCACCCCAAGCATCACCGCTGCCGTTACCACTAAACTAACAATGGTGCTTAAAATCAGAGCCAATACAATCGGCAACCACTCTTCACCAATACGTGTCAAATGCACCATCACGCCAACCCCGGCCGGCACAAAAAATAACGATAAATAACGCAGAAATTGTTGCGAAGGTTCAATCAAATAAGCTGACCAGGCCTGGCGCAACAATAAGGTGATTAACAATAGAAACATGCCGACAACCGGCCCGGGAATTGGCCAGTCAACCGTTAAAACAATCAGTTCACCTACCAGTTGATAAACCAATAATAGGGTAATAAGACCCAGAAATGAAAAACCCAAAGCAAACTCCTTTTGAACAATGGTTGCTCAAAAGTTTAACCTTTAGCGATCCGCTTGCACAGGGTGACTACACAAATAACCGACTAAATTAGTCCGTTTCTGCTAATAACGCCCGCAACGGTGCTTCCAGTTCCGGCACGTCCCATTCCACACCTTGATTTAGACTGTAACGTAACCGACCTTGTCGATCCACCACAAAAGTAGTTGGAAACGAAAAAACGCCCCACTGTTTAGATAAACGACCATCGTGATCCAGCACAATCGGATAATCCACCGGCACTCTTTTTACAAACGTCGCAATATCGGTTGCCGACTGTTGAAAATCCACCGATACAATTTCCAATCCTTGCGCCTGATACTTAGCTAACAACCGATTCATCGACGGAATTTCGGTCACACACGGCGGACACCACGTTGCCCAAAAATTAACCAACACCACTTTACCTTTATAATACGCCAAATCTAACGCTTGCTCGTCAAAGGTTTTACCCACCAGGCCTGGTGCTGGTTTTAACGCTGAAAATTCATGCAGTTTTGGCAAGGTTCGATGCACATTCACCGCTTGATCATTTTGTATTTGGGCTAATTGCGCCGGATGATGACTCGCCGCATACGCGGCCAAACGCTGAGCGGATAACTGAAAAATAGTCGGCAACTGCGCCGTCATGACGTTTTCCGGCTCCGTTCGCTGTTTTGCAAACGGATTAAAAAAGTAATCCTTCACACCCGGCAACACCCAGCTATATACCGCCGCCTGTTGCTGAGCTAATTGTGTGCTCAAATCCGCCAAATACCAACGATGCACCCCTTGCTCCGGTTGCAAAATCATCACCGGTGCTTGGTTTACCTCAACCACTGCATCCCAGTTTGGCGCTTCGCCCGCTAGCGGTGTATTAGCATACAGATTCGGGAATAACAAAATACTGCCTTTAAAGTTGGTTGGTTCGCTGACATTTTGCTGCTGCCACGCTCGCACACCCTTTAACGCCAGGCCTGCCATCCGATCTGACGCCAACACCACAATGCCTTTACCATCTTCATTTGATGCCTGCTGAGCGATCTCTAAAACCGCCGCCACCGCCTCGCCGGATAACTGACGCACACTGGCTGAACTGCGCGTTAAAAACAACGAACCCAAAATATCGGTTGCCCAAACCTCCACGCCTGATTGTTGTAACTGCATCAACAAAGGTCGTTCCCATTCCAACAACCGATCATATTGCGAATGCAGCCACACAAAACGCCAAGCTGAATCGGCATTCTGATAACGCTCAATGGTAAGCTCTTCATTTTTATACGCCACAACCAACTCATCCGCCCAAAGCTGGGCAGAAGTCAAAGACAAGAAAATACCGACAAAAAACCAACGACGCATGGCGTGACCTTTAAATTTGTAAAATTCAATTTTAAAACGTAATAATGTAAAAAATCCGCCATGAGGCGGATCTTCACAAAGCTTCCATAAACCACCAGGCCTGGTGCTCAGGTTTTAGCACGAGCTTGCGTAACCACCTGATCCATCGCATCAAACAATCGTTTTCTTAAATATTCCAGATCACCCGCCTGATCAGCCTGTTTTTTTACCAATGACGCAAACACCACATTGTCTTCTTCGCCATTAATAATTTTTAAATAACCACCGTTCGGATCTTTATAACCGCGCTCTTGGCGATAATGGTTCAGCAGGTTCTTGGTAATATAGGCCTGATAAATCGCCTCAATATCCATCTGCAAAAACGCAAATAAACCTAATAACGACATCAAAGCTTTATCCACTTCATTATTTAAGGTATGCGCCGCAATCGCTTTTAACCACGCAACCGCCGTTTGCTGCGGCAAGGTTTGCTTTGCCAACTGACTAAACCGGAACACCACATGATCGGCGTCATGATCACCGTCCAACGCTTTCGATACCAAAAAGTGCAACAAATCCACCGCCTCAACCCGCAGATTAGCTAAATCGGTTTCGGTGTGTTTCCACCATTTCCAATCGGTCGAATCAATCGCCTCCGCCACCTCCACCAAAATCGCGGTATCCCAATCCAAGCCTTTGCTCAACCAATTGGGCACGGTGCGCTCATTCAGCGCCATTTGCATGGTCACAATATGGCGAACTTTATCTTCCACTCGCATGTTATTGTTCCTCCTGTTTTAAGCACCAGGCCTGGTAGGCAAACCAAGCCCAAACCGCCAACCATAACGTCCCGCCAATTGGCGTTACAAAAACCAACGGCAACCAGCCGCTTAATACCCACGCATACAAACTACCGGAAAATAAAATCAACCCAATCAGCAAACCTGCCTTAATGCCACGAAACGCCAATGCAGGTTTAATCAACGCCGCCAAACTCAAGCCCATTAACGCCAAGCCATGCACAAAATGATAAAACACCGCCGTTTGCCAAGTTGCCAACTGTTTCTCTGTCAAAATCTTCTCCAAGCCATGCGCACCAAACGCACCCAAGGCCACCGCCAACCCGATGAGCAACGCAGAGATCATCAACCAATTTTTCGCCGCCATTAACCTACACCTTATCTAATAAACTAACGCACTATTTTAGCGACATACTGAGTGTTGAATAATAATAGTTGAATAACAAATTACCGTGTTTTATGCAGCGCCAACTCGGTAAAGTCTTCGGCCAATTTATACAAATTACGCTGCAAACTCTGCTTCTGTTTCGCATCCAAACTCGAATTAATATTCACCAATAACACCCACATCAACTGTTGGTTGTGCGCCACTTTTTCTTGGTAAACGGCTGACTGTTGCGTTGCAGGAGAAAGTAAATACGCATGTAAATGCTGTTTAAAATCGGCTTGATGCCGCTCGGCCAACAACGCCATAAATTGCGCCTGCCAACCTAGGCGAGTTTGTAAAAACTCCACACCCATTAAATGGTATTCAGTTGACCAGCGCTGAATCATGGCCAGCTGTTGGGTGTTTAACGAGCCGACAAAACGCTGCAACATTTTAGCCAAGTTTTGCGCCTGACGTTGGCGCTGCGCATCCTCAGAGGTGCTAATAAACCGCTCAATAAAACTTCGATTCGCTTTATCAAACCCATCCTGTAATGCGTGCACTTGCTGATCATTCATCTGCGCCAATAAAAGCGTCAACGGATCAATCGCTTCCACTACCAACGCCTCGATTAAATGCCCAAAACGGTTTTGATAACTTTGAATTTGATCGACCGTTAAGCCTTGATCTGCCTCACGTGCAATATCCTGCAATAAGCTCGCATATTCAGGCAAATGCTGTTGGCGGTGATAATGTAACAACTCAGCAAGGTGCGCATTAAAAATCGGTTTTTGTTCTGCCGTCAGGGTGATGTAATCATCGACATACCACTTAACCACCCAATCCAAATTGTTGTACACAAACTTGACCGTACAAGCCGACAAACTCAGTAACAGCAAAATGAATGTAAAAATTTTAAGCGATTTCATCGTCACTACTTCATGTCCAATTAGCCCTATCATCGCATGATTAATATCCTTAGCCTAGTGACAGAACAAGCCAACTTTGCACAAAAAATCGCTACCTGGATGCTACAAAATTAAATTTAACTGGTGAAAAGATATGAGCTATAAGTGTAACGCGTTGATTTAAATGGTGGGCCCCCCCGGACTTGAACCGGGGACCTAACGATTATGAGTCGTGTGCTCTAACCA
>DIJW01000164.1:0-8979 GCA_002421475.1 Thiomicrospira sp. UBA5634
GTGCGCCAAGCCAGCCGAAACTTGATAACCGCCTCGCTCAAAAGCGCCGGGATGCGAAATGCTTAAGTTAATACCGCGCGTGTCACGTAATATCTGAATATATTGAAAGCCTTGCGTTTCAACCGCTCGCGATAATTGAACATACGACTGATTTAACTGATCTTCCGTCCATTTTTGAATGCGGGAAATCTCTGTGTGATTAAGAGCAAGCATCATAATAAAGAAGGTAATCAGCAACGTAATCACGTCAGCAAAAGATAACAACCAACTAGATCTGGCGCGTTCGGCTGTTACACTCATTAGAAAGTCTCCAATGCTTTGGGTTCAATCATTTGCGGCACAATATACAATTCAATCCGCCGATTTTCACCATCATTCGGGTTTGATGAAATGGGGTGAAAACTACCATAACCGGCAATCGCATAAATACTGTGTGGCAAAGATACGCTGCGCTGCAAATAACTCATAAACTCATACGCGCGAAACGTGCTCAACTCAATATTGTCACGATAACGCGCGCCTACAGCTAACGGAATAGCGTCAGTATGACCCTCAACGCGAATAGTTAACTCCAGCTTAAGCCCAGCAGCTTCAATGCCTTTAATCCAACGTTGATAGCGCTGGTCAAAACGTTGAAGCTCCAACTCGCGTACAACACGCGCTAACTCGTTTAGGTAGGGATAATATCGCGGATTAATATCGGCGCGTGCCGGCGCAAATAACGGTGATGCCTCAAATAATGTGGGATCAATACTAATACGCACACCTTTGGAAAAAGTGTTTTCAACTTGCATCCACACTAAGCCATCACGCTCTTGAATCGTTTTTACTTGGTTGTATAAGCCAACCATAATTTTTTGATAACTGCGCTTTGGTGTAATCCCCTCCATTTCCGTGAGGGTTATGATGAGTACAAAAAAGGCGAGCAACGAGGTAAATAATGAAACAAACGTAAGCAACCAGATACGATTGCGTTTAATCCCTAACTTCTGACTTTTTTCATGATTAATCATCGCCATGGGTTGCACTGTTTTCATCATTCCAAGCCCCCTGCTTTGCCGCCATTAACCACGTCGATGCTCAAGCTGTTCCTTCGTTTTTTCATTGACAAAACTTAACATGCTTTCCATCACCAATAATGGCGACTGGCCTCTCTTTAAACCAAGAATGCCGCGAATAATTACTTCATTTTTTAAACTTTCGGCTTCAGATAAAACTTTAAGTTTACCTGCGATCGGAATGAACACTAGGTTTGAAAATAAAACGCCATAAAATGTCGTTACCAAAGCCAACCCCATCCCGGTTAATAATCCGGCTAACATATCTTCCGAACCGCCCTCATACACATCCCCACCGCTCGCACCACTGGCTTGGGCGGTCATCATAATAATCAAGCCCATAACCGTTCCCATCATGCCGAACGCGGGCGAATAAGATGCCATATTATTGAATAATTCCTGGCACTGCATATGGCGTAACTGAGTATTAAATTGACGATTATTTAAACTCGCCAGTAGCTGGGGCTCATCTTGATAAATCATCATTTCCGTTAATGAAAAACGCAAAAAGGGATCATCTATCTGATCAATATGTTTTTCCAGACTTAATACGCCTTGTTTGTGCGAAACATGGCTTAAGTTTTCCACTTGTTGAATAATTGCGTTAACCGAGTTCGGTTCAGCAATTAATACTTTAATAAATCCACGAAAAATACAGCCGATTTGATTCAACGGATAATTAATCATCACTGCAGCGAACGTTCCACCTAACACAACGGCTAAACCTTGCCAATTAAAAAAGGCCGAAATAAATTGACCCGTTTTAAAATCAACCATACTTAATAAAACAATGATTGTGCCGAATAACAAACCAAGAATGGTTGCCGCTTTACTCATAACGCCGCCTTATTTTTCGGGTAATGAAGAAGTCTGATACTGTGAAATCCAATCCGCAAGCGCTTGGTTAATTTCATCAACCGTTAAATCCTGTACATCCAATGCAGGGCTAATATAAACATCTATTACCCCAGGCTTACGCAAGAAGCTATTTTTAGGCCAAAACTCACCTGCATTATGACTAACCAAATACACGGGCACGTTTGCCGCCCTAGCCAGCATCGCACCACCCTTATTTATTTTACCCATTGTGCCGGTTGGAACGCGAGTCCCTTCTGGGAAAATAACCACCCAATCACCCTGTTGCAACAAACGGCGTTTGCCTTTTTCAAGTAACTGCTTGAGTGCTTGACGGCCGGCAGAACGATCAATCGCTATCGGATGCAACATGGCTAATGTCCAACCAAAAAAGGGAATCCATAACAATTCTTTTTTCATCACATAACATTGGCGAGGGAACATCTGCTGAATCGCTATTGTTTCCCATGCGGATTCATGATGAGCCAAAATAACCGCCGGTTTTTCAGGATTAATGTGTTCAGCACCATGAACACGATAAGATAAACCACAGGTGATACGTAACCACGCCAAGGTTGCGTGAGTCCAATATTGCAAAAAAGCATAACGATTTTTGTAGGAGGTTAACCAAAAAAGCTGTGCCAAAATGGCAAACACTAAAATTAACACCGTACGACCCAGTTCAAACGCTAATGACCTAACAACTAATCCAAACGTCACACCAACCACTCCTCAACGAATGCGGATAAGTTCGCATAAACAGGTACATTTTGCAAACATTTATCACCTGTAGCTAATGTTCGCTCTCCCTTGCCGGAACGAACCAAATGAGGTTTTAGACCCAACATTTGTGCAGCTTGAATATCGCCTAAACTATCTCCAACCATCGGCATCCCATGTAGGGAACAACCATAACGCCATTCTATGGCTCGCAATAAACCATCTAGCGGTTTTCGACACACTGAACCACAATCAGCTAAATAGGGCGAATAACTTACCCAATCTACCCGCCCGCCGATTTCAGCTAACAGCTTCTGCATCTTTATATGCATACTGCTTAAAGCAGCCCGATCATAATAACCGCGTTTAATACCAGACTGATTGGTCGCGACGGCTACAATCCATCCGGCATCGTTCAAACGTTTTATTGCCTCTAAACTGCCGGCAATAGGTTGCCATTCTTCGGCCGACTTAATAAATGCATCAGAATCTTCATTAATTACGCCATCACGATCCAGTACGATTATTTTTTTCACGCTTGTATCCAACATCGAGTCAATAAAACTTAGTTTTAATCGAAAACATTTAACGGTAATTAACCTTATGTTAATTACCAGGCCTGTTCAACTTTACAATCGTGAAATATCTGCCACCGCAAAAAATAACTGATAAATCTGATTAAGCAAGGCGAGTCGATTACGTTTGACGGCTTCATTTTCAGCCATGACCATTACCTGATCAAAGAACGCATCCACCGGCTGTCGAATCTGCACCAATCGAGTCAACGCTTCAGCATAATCACGTCCTGCGATCAACGCGCTAACTTGTTCACGCAAATCATCCAACACTTGCCATAAATCATGTTCTGCCTGAGACTCGAACAATGTTATATCCACTGTGTCGGCCAACTCAAAATCCACTTTTTTCAAAATGTTTTGAATTCGTTTATTAGCTGCACTCAAACTATTTGCACCCGGCAACTGTGCAAATGCACGTACTGCGTCAATACGTTTGGCAAAATCAATTGGATGAGCCGGACGACAAACACGTACCGCTTCAAAAGCTTCAGCACTGATGCCCTGATCGGCATAATATGCCTTTAAACGGCTAATAATAAATTCATAGATCGAATCAACCAGTTCAGTACTGAACTTCACTTGATTATGCAATTTCAAACTGGACTCGATCAATAACCGCAGGTCTAAATCCAATTCTTTTTCAATCATAATACGCATTAAACCAAGAGCCGCGCGGCGCAATGCGAACGGGTCTTTATCACCGCTTGGTACTTCACCGATGCCATAAATACCGGTAATCGTATCCAATTTATCGGCAATCGCTAACGCCTGCGCTAATGCATTGTTTGGCAGCTGATCTCCGGCAAAACGCGGTTGATACTGTTGATCAAGCGCATCTGCAACCAGTGCATTTTCACCCTGTGCCAGGGCATAATAACGCCCCATAATACCTTGCAGTTCCGGGAATTCGCCAACCATTAAAGTCATTAAATCGCATTTTGATAAACGCGCAGCGCGTTCGGCTAGTTCAGTCGGCACACCTAACGGGCGTGCAATTTTGACGGCTAAACTTTCCAAACGTTCAATTTTGTCATACAACGTCCCCAGCTTTTGCTGAAACACCACGGTTTTTAAACTCGGTAACAACTCATCCAATGGCTGTTTACGATCTTGATTCCAGAAAAACTTCGCATCCGATAAACGTGGACGAATAACGCGCTCGTTACCTGACACCACTGATATCGGGTTTGAACTGTCGATATTACAGATCGTAATAAATTTTGCTTGTAACTTGCCCTGCGCATCCAATAAATGGAAAAACTTCTGATGGCCTTTCATCGCCGAAATTAAACATTCCGGCGGCACGGCCAAAAAGTCCTCTTCAAACGAACCGATTACCGCTTTCGGCCACTCGTTTAATGCCGTTACTTCTTCAAGCAACGCTTCATCAATCACGGCTGTTTNNACACCAGATTGTTGTGCAATATCTAACACCTGTTGGCGGATTATTGCTGAACGCTCAGCAAAATCAGCGATTACATAACCTTGCGTTTTGAGAACTTCAGCATATTCACTGGGTTTACTAACCGTTAAGGTCTGCGGTGCATGGAAACGATGTCCACGAGTTTGATTAGATGATTGTTTACCCAAAATCGTAGCAGGCACTACATCTGAACCTAATAACATTAATACCCAGTGCACTGGACGGACAAACTCAACATCCGATGAACCCCAACGCATACGTTTAGGAATCGGTAACTTAGCTAACGATGCATCCACCAGGCCTGGTAACAACTCAATGGCCGCTTGACCGCTAACAGCTTGGTTATATGCCATCCACGTACCTTTATCTGTTTCAACCTCGATCAGTTCCGCTACCGTCACACCGCATGAGCGCGCAAAACCCTCCAGGGCTTTACTAGGATTCCCGGCAGAATCAAACGCGGCCTGCTTAGCCGGACCACGACGTTCAATCACCTTGTCAGATTGAGTCAAAGCTAACGACTCAATCCATACAGCTAAACGACGTGGTGCTGCATAAATATGTACCTGACCATAACTCAGTTCTGCTTGCACCAGGCCAGCTTCAATACCTTGCGCAAAAGCTTGCGCCAAAGCTTTCAGCGCTTTGGGTGGTAACTCTTCGGTACCAATTTCAACTAAAAAATCTTTAACCGCCGCGCTCATGCGTTTGTCTCCAATTTCGTTTGTACTAAGGGGAAACCCAAATTTTCGCGCCCTGCATAATAAGCTTCGGCCACCGCCCGCGCCATCGCACGAACACGCCCGATAAAACGCGCGCGTTCAGTCACACTAATTGCTTTACGCGCATCCAATAAATTAAAAGTATGTGACGCTTTTAACACTTGTTCATACGCCGGTAACGGCAATTTCGCATCGATCAACTTGGCGAACGATTGCTCATATTCATCGAAATGGCGGAACAAAAACTCCGTGTTGGCATGTTCGAAGTTATAGGTCGACATTTCCACTTCATTTTGATGAAACACATCGCCATAGGTTACTTTGCCGCCCGGACCATCCACCCAAGTCAAATCATAAACACTGTTAACGCCTTGCAAGTACATGGCAATACGCTCTAAACCATAGGTGATCTCACCGGTTACCGGACGACACTCTAAGCCGCCGACTTGCTGAAAATAGGTAAACTGGGTTACTTCCATGCCATTCAGCCAAACTTCCCAGCCTAAACCCCATGCGCCTAATGTTGGGGACTCCCAGTTATCTTCAACAAATCGAATATCATGCTCTAACGGATCAATTCCCAGCAATTTAAGTGAGCCTAGATACAACTCTTGAATGTTATCCGGGGATGGCTTAAGCATGACTTGAAACTGGTAATAATGTTGTAGCCGGTTTGGGTTTTCGCCATAACGGCCATCTGTAGGGCGGCGACTAGGTTGGACATACGCCGCACGCCAAGGCTCTGGCCCAATGGCACGTAAGAAAGTCGCGGGGTGAAAAGTGCCCGCGCCCATTTCCATATCATAAGGTTGCATCACCACACAGCCATGCTGTGCCCAATAAGTTTGCAAAGTCTGTATCAGACCTTGAAACGTATAAATTTCCGCTGTGCGGTTACCGGTGTTTGACACGAATCCACCTCTAGACAATAATCTTAAAAAAACAATAAAAATTGGCGCGATTATACCTTAAAGGAAACAGATGAACACGCACAACCTGAATGCAAAAGGCTTAAAATGCCCTATGCCGGTAATCAAACTGCAACAATTGGTACGCCAGCTTCCCGATGGAGATCAAGTGTTAATTGAATGCACTGACCTATCGGCTGAAAAAGACATTAAAAGCTGGTGCAAAATCAATCGACATCAATTCATTAGCGCAGAATCCGAATTAGACGCAGTGCGCATAATAGTTCAAGTGCAGCGCAACAAAAACTAATTTGTTCGTTTTTAATAACGAAATTTAACTTTTTTCACCCTCTCGCTTCACTCTTGCCAATAAAGTCAGCTATAATCAACTCCAACTAAAAATACAAGGTCTTTTCATGCCGATTGAAAAGTCTAAAAGGAGTTGGTTGAAGCATGCGATACACATCGAAATATGAAGAATCCTTGAGCCCTTTTTGCCGTGCTCTTCAATGGTTTTCCCTTGCATTCTTAATTACCTTACCCGTTAATTTAGCCCACGCCCAAGATGAGTTTGAACGTCAAGCTATCAGCCTTCCGGAACCAACTTATCAAGCTCCTAACACCGTACAGACAAGCGTCAAACTACAGCGTACTGAATTTAAAATCGGTCGTAACCAAACACTAAGTCACGCCTTGGAAAGTATCGGGAGCAATCCACAAACCGTACACCAAATAAGCCAATGTGAAAATGCTGAGTTATTTACCCAATTACAAATCGGCGACAAACTTGTATTGTGGACAGATAACGAGCAACAACTACAAAAAATAGACTTACAAAAATCCCTGACTCTCAGCTACCACCTAGAGCGTAAAAACGGCTCATTCGAAATTCGCCAAGTAGAACAACCGATCGAAACAAAAATTAAAATGGCATCAGGTGAGATTAATGGTTCATTTTATCTTGCAGGCGAGCAGGCCGGCTTAAGTCCTCGTACCATTATGAATTTAGCGGATATTTTTGCGTGGGAAGTTGATTTTGTTCGCGAATTACGCCCAGGGGATCAATTTAAAGTCATCTATGAAAAACAGTATCTGAATGACCAATACCTCGGAGATGGCGAAATCCTCGCTGCGGAATTAACAGTCGGCGGCCAACGCTCCCTAAAAGCTTTCCAACTTAAGGTGGACGGTGAATACCTTGGCTACTACAATGAAAATGGTGACAGCTTACGCAAAGCATTTTTACGCAACCCTATTAACTATATCCGCATAAGCTCGCGTTTTCAGCGTAATCGTTACCACCCTGTACACCAAGAATTACGTGACCACCGCGGCGTAGATTATGCCGCTCCGACCGGCACACCGGTGTTTGCCGCCGGAGATGGCGTTATCACTTATCGTGGCTGGCGCGGCGGTTTTGGCAATAAAGTTAAAATCAAACATGCAGGGCGTTATGAAACGATTTATGCCCACTTTTCCCGTTTTGGTAAATTTAAAAACGGTGATCACGTTAAACAAGGTGACATTATCGGTTATGTTGGCATGACAGGTTTTGCGACCGGACCACACCTACATTATGAATTCCGTATTAATGGGCGTCATGTTGATCCGTTGGCAGTAAAGTTTCCAGATGCCGAGCCGGTACACGCCAAATATCGCGGCCACTTTAACCACTACTCCTCCATCATGCTCAGCCAGTTGATGCGGATTGATCCAGAACATACTCAATTGGCGTTAAACTTTGAGTAAACTGACAGAAAAAAAACTTTATATCGGCTTAATGTCGGGCACCAGCGCTGATGGAATTGATGCGGCACTGGTTAACATCCTGCCGCAACAAATAACTCTGGTCGACTTTGTCACTTACCCGCTTGAAACCGAACTCAAACAGCAGCTGACCAACCTTAACCTAACCCCACAAATCAGTCTAAGCGATTTTAGCCAGTTGCATAGCCGATTAGGTTTAGCTTTTGCAAATGCCGCCAATCAACTGCTCAAAAAAACAGGCTACACAACGAGCGACATTCTCGCGATTGGCAGTCATGGTCAAACTATTTTCCACAGCCCTGAACTCATGATGAGTTTACAAATTGGTCATCCTGCGATTATTGCCAAACAAACCGGCATCACCACCGTTGCCGATTTCCGCGTTGATGACATCGCGCTCGGCGGCCAAGGCGCTCCGTTGGCCCCCGTTTTTCATCAAGCGTTATTTCAACAACAGAAACGCCCATTATGTCTTATCAATATTGGCGGCATTGCCAACATTAGCCTATTAAATAATAACGCCATGGCGACTGGTTTTGATACCGGCCCGGGTAACGGTTTAATGGATGAGTTTTGCCAACAGGCATTTCAACTGAACTATGACCCTAATGGCGAAATTGCCGCACAAGCTGCACCAGACAACGACCTACTTAATCAATTTTTAACGCACCCCTACTTTTCTCAATCTGCACCGAAAAGCACCGGGCGAGATGTGTTTAACCAGGCCTGGTGGTCACAACACACCAAACCAGAGCTCACGCCTCAGCAGATATTATCAACTCTAAACCAACTGACGGTTGAAACACTGGCGCTGGAGTTGGATAAATTAAATTTACCTGCAAATACAAGCTGCTTAATTTGTGGCGGCGGCGCTTACAATAAAACACTATTGAATCGTCTTCAGCAACGTTGCCCAAACCTTATTATCGACACCACGGCAAGTTTAAA
>DIJW01000164.1:9020-20467 GCA_002421475.1 Thiomicrospira sp. UBA5634
GATTGATCTGAGACAGATTAGTGGCAGCAGTCGACCCGCCATACTGGGCGGCATTTGGCATAGTTAAATTTGATTTTAAACATAGCGACGTAACAAAACCCCACCACCAGGCCTGGTAGTGAGTGATTTATATTACAAAGTATAAAAAAAGCAGGCTCAAAATGAGCCTGAATGAAAACCCCGCCGAAACGGGGTATCTACGAGGATACTAACTAACGAGGGAACAACAACAGATTACATAAGATCAAATGACTTCGTGATTCCAAACACCATAAAGAAGTTATCTTCATCTTTACCAGTTCCGGCGTTGTTATAACCAGAAACTTCTTTACTTGCATTTATCAATGAAGCACTCAATTCAAATCCTTCTGAAATTTCAGTGGCATAACCAAGTTCAAACCAAGAATGCCCAACACTCTTACCCGCAACCTGCTCCGCAGCAAAACCGTCTGCCGAACCATAAGTTGCATAAGCACCACCATACTCAGCAGTTAATGTTAACACCGTGTAATCCTCATCCTTACCCGCCAAATCTGATTTAGCATGGGTTCCGATATCATAACCAAGAGTAAATGGGCCGTAACCTACGGACAAATTCACCTCTTGATAACCAGTATCAAACGCTGAACTATCTTTACTTAAATCTTTAGTGTAGTTATAAATTGTAAATCCAGCGCCTAATGTTACACCCGAAAGCTCTGTACCATAACCTGCATAAACATCATACTCCAACCCCATACCTGGACCAACTTCAGAAGTCCATAATCCAGCGTACACACCAGAATCATGCTCATAATCAACCCCAGCTTGCGCTGCAGCTGCACCACCAGATTGAGCGATACCACGGAAAATATATTGCGAAACCATGCCGATATTACCTGATACACCAGCTTGTGTTGTTGCCGGCGCCAAAGCTGCCACTGATGAACCTGCGATAGCCATAGATAACACTAAAGATTTCATTTTAAATGCGTGTTTCATAATGCATATTCCTTTTTGATTGTGAAAGAATTAAATCTCAATCACTTAATAGCTTCAGCTATGCCAAAAAGATTTTTTAACCTTTATTTACAACACGTTAAATAAATTTACAAGAAAACAAACACCCAAACAAAAACACAAAACTACCAAAATAGATCAAGCATGCACCAAAATAACCCGCTTTACAACAATTCATCAAACGCTGCTGATTCTGCCTGTAAAAAATCGCTTAAACGTTGCTCAAGTTGACGAAAACGATTCACATACCACTGCCCCATAGCGGTTAATCGGGTACCGCCACCGGCTTTACCGCCTTTTTCACTCATCACCAAAGGCTCATTTCCTAACGTATTTAAATCTTCAACCAACTTCCATGCTTTTTTATACGACATTCCCATTTCTTTAGCGGCTCGATTAATCGAGCCGAAACGCTCAATATTTTCCAGCAAACAAATTCGGCCAATCCCCAAGTAGCCATGTCCCTGCTCAGCCACAATCCAAAACCTAGCATGAATATGCCTTGAATAAGACTCCCCGGGCAACTTAGAAAGTTTTGACTCTTCCACCAATTCCTCCAATAATGACTAATGACAGATTTATGATTACCTGCGATAATCTGCCAAAAAATCATTTTGATCATTTTTGACGACTAGAATACATGTGTTCGATTATTTCGAACCTGATCCTTTTACGTAATAGGACACATTATGTCAGCCAGTGCTTGCCGATACACAGACAACCTTGAAGAATCCTTAATGACTTGCAACCAGGTCATCGCGCTTACTCAACAACTCAAGGTTCCGGCCAATCCTGTACATTTTACGCTGCTTTTCGAAAAAATAAGTCAGACAGATCCTGAGTTTGCGGCGCAAATTGAACAGCTTATCCAGCAAAACCGTTATACCGATGATGCGGTAAGGCCACTATTTCTGGCATTATTGAAGCGAATTTTACATCGCCATTTACCTACAGAAGAAGTTGGACTGCTAATTGAGCATGTTTTACAACAGCTTGATCAATGGTCGCTTTCATCTGCAGACCATCAACAAACCATCGAAGCAAGCATTGATTGTTTGAAGTCATGCGATACGCAGGACGCGGCAATAGCCTGTCTGAATGAACGCATCTTACCTACGATTGAACAAATTAACCTTAATACTCAAACACTGCGAACACAGTTAAGTAACTCGGCAGAAATCATTCGCAAATTAAAACAGGAACTTGATGAAGCTACGAGTTTAGCAAAAACCGACTCATTAACCGGCATACCAAACCGCCGAGGTTTCGATGAGTTAGTTGCAGAACGTATACAACATGCCAATAAAAAACAGCGCAGTTTTGCCTTATTGTTACTGGATCTAGACCACTTCAAAAAAATTAACGATCATTTTGGTCACCTTGTCGGTGACAGCGCTTTACGTTATATCGCTCGCAGCCTACATAAAGAAACCAAAGGGCAAGATGCCATTTCACGTCTTGGCGGCGAAGAGTTTGCCATTCTGTTAACGGATATTGAATTTAATAACGCGATGCGAGTGGCAGAAAAAATTCGTACTCATATTGCGGCAAAATCACTTCGCGTTAAAGACCATGACGATCCACTGCGGTTTACCATTTCAATCGGCGTTGCCATGTATCAATTTGGTGAAAACGCCGATCGACTGTTTGAACGTGCTGACAAAGCGCTTTACATGGCAAAACGCACCGGACGTAATCGGACCTGTAGCGAACACCAACTTTAAACATGTCACGTATTCCGGTCAACCTTGTTACCGGCGCACTTGGCGCCGGAAAAACCAGTCTTATCAGACACCTACTGCAACACAAACCCCATGATCAGAAATGGGCACTGCTAATCAATGAGTTTGGCGCAATTGGTATTGATGGCGCAATTTTGATAGGCGACACCCCATCGTTACAAATCACACAATTGCCAGGAGGTTGCATTTGCTGCAGCGCTCAAACAGAGCTCAAACAAGCACTCAACACTATTGCATCCCAACAACCGGATCGCTTAATTATTGAACCCACCGGTTTAGGCGAACCAG
Source organism: Thiomicrospira sp. UBA5634 (assembly GCA_002421475.1). Lineage (GTDB taxonomy): Bacteria > Pseudomonadota > Gammaproteobacteria > Thiomicrospirales > Thiomicrospiraceae > Thiomicrospira. Next base: position 12,050 of record DIJW01000164.1, read on the forward strand.
ATACGCTCGCGGATTTGTTTATAAAAACCGACCTTAAACAGCGTTTTGAACTGCAAAGTCTAATCGCAGTATTTGACAGTGCCAATACCGATACAAACGAATTTGAACAGTTTCGTAGCTTACAAAATCTACTGCATATGGCCGATGTGATCGTGCTTAATAAAACCGACCTATCAAGCACCCATCAACTTGTTACCTTGCAACAATACTTGTCACAACTTTACCCGCCAAAACAGCACATCATCAACACGCAACAAGGGCAAATTGATCCGTTGCTTCTAATGCAACCACACCAAACCCCTTTAACCATCCAACGCCAGGCCTGTGGCTTAACGTTTGGTTTATCGACACACATGCATAGCCACACAGCCGCTGAATCAACATTACCTTATGCAGGACTGGTGTTACATAATTTAATTGAGCGCCGTTATCACAGTGAACTAGATGTGCAATCCATCGGTTGGTTATTCAGTGCGCAGCAAGGATTTGATTGGAAATTGGTTCAACAATTGTTTAACGACCTCAACCATAACTCTAACTTTCAGGGAATTAAGCGCGCCAAAGGACTGTTTCGTACTGCAGACAGCTGGATGCTGTTTCAATGGGCAAATAAACACACCAGTCGTGAACTTATTGCTTATCGCAAAGACAGTCGGTTAGAACTACTCATCGAAAAAAATGCAAAATTTGATTTTTTAACTTTTGAAACACAACTGAAAAACACCCTGACCCTGTAAAAAATTTATACGGTTATTGATAAAAATTTTGACTCACTTTAACTCGCTATTCCACAAAGTTATCCACAGCTTGAGATACTGATTCTCAAGGATTTCAAGCTATTTATACCTAACGGCGGTTTAACCGAATTGTGCAAAACACCAATAAAATAGCGCTTGCGTATACCCTAAAAATTTACTATATTTTGATACCAGGCGCGCGCCAATCACTATATATTGTGCGTTAGCCGCTCAACAACACAATTTCTTACTCACACAATTTAAATTATTTTTTTATCTGTTTTCGCTAACACGCTGAAAATGTTAATGAAAGCTATTTTGTAAATTTGTGAGTTAAAAAATTTATACACAGCAAAAAACGTAGGCGGAAAAGTAGGCCATCATGACAAATTCAAACAGCGCATCTAAGACCTCTCTTCAAGTCACCAAACGTGATGGTCGTAAAGAACCGATTGACCTGGAAAAAATTCACCGCGTTATTACTTGGGCCGCTGAAGGTTTAGAGAACGTTTCGGTTTCTGAAGTAGAACTACGTTCACATATCCAGTTTTATGATGGCATTAAATCGTCAGACATTCACGAGACAATTATTAAATCCGCTGCCGACCTCATTTCCGAAACCGCGCCTGATTACCAACATTTATCCGCACGTTTAGCTATTTTCCATCTACGCAAAAAAGCCTTTGGCCGCTTTACCCCGCCGGCATTGTTTGAACAAATCAATAAAATGGTGCGCGCCGGACGTTATGATGCGCAACTGCTTGAACAATACAGCAAAGCTGAAATTGATGAGTTAGATAACTATATCCGTCACGAACGTGACCTGGAATTTAGTTATGCGGCAGTAAAACAACTTGAAGGTAAATATCTGGTACAAAACCGTGTTACCGGTGAAATTTACGAAAGCCCGCAATTTCTTTATATGTTGATCCCGATGTGCCTATTCGGTCATTACCCTAAAGAGACCCGCTTGGGCGTAGTGAAGCGTTTTTACGATGCTTCCTCTTTATTCAAACTCTCGCTGCCAACTCCGATTATGTCGGGCGTACGTACCCCGACACGTCAGTTTAGCTCCTGCGTGTTAATTGAATGCGGTGACTCACTAGACTCTATTAACGCGACTTCGTCTTCTATTGTGAAATATGTTTCGCAACGTGCCGGTATTGGTGTCAATATCGGCCGCATCCGCGCTATCGGTAGCGCCATTCGCGGTGGTGAAGCCTATCACACCGGTATGATTCCGTTTATTAAACACTTCCAAACGGCGGTTAAATCCTGCTCACAAGGTGGCGTTCGTGGTGGTGCCGCCACCCTATTCTTCCCGATTTGGCATTTAGAAGTTGAATCGTTATTGGTGTTAAAAAACAACCGCGGCGTAGAAGAAAACCGCGCTCGCCACCTCGACTACGGCGTACAAATTAACAAACTGATGTACGAGCGCATGATTAAAGGCGGCACGCTGTCATTATTCAGCCCATCAGATGTACCGGGGTTGTATGAAGCCTTTTTTGACGACCAAGAAGAATTTGAACGTTTATACAATCTTTATGAAGCTGACAGCAGCATTCGCAAAAAACAAGTAAAAGCCCTTGAACTGTTTACTCAGTTAGCTCAAGAACGTGCGCAAACCGGGCGTATTTATATTCAAAACGTGGATCACTGCAACACGCACAGCCCGTTTGACCCCAAAAAGGCTCCGATTCACCAGTCAAACTTGTGCCTAGAAATTGCGTTACCGACTAAACCGTTATTATCGGTTGAAGATCCGAATGGTGAAATTGCGTTATGTACCTTGTCCGCATTTAACTTGGGGGCAATTGAAAACCTTGATGAACTAGATGATTTGGCGGACTTGATCGTACGAGCATTAGACAGTCTACTGGACTATCAAGACTACCCAATACTGGCCGCCAAAATATCGAGCTTAGGTCGTCGCACACTCGGTGTGGGCGTGACAAACCTAGCCTACTATTTAGCCAGAAACGGAGTGCGTTACTCGGATGGTTCAGCGAACGCTTTAGTACATCGCACATTTGAAGCAATTCAGTACTACTTGCTTAAAGCCTCAAACCAGTTGGCACAAGAATACGGCAAATGCGAAATGTTTGACGACACCTTGTATGCAAAAGGTATTTTACCGATTGATACCTACAAAAAAGACCTCGATGATGTATGCAATGAACCGCTACATTACGATTGGGAAACGTTACGTAAAACCATTAAAAAAACCGGTTTACGCAACTCTACTTTGACCGCGTTGATGCCTTGTGAAACCTCTTCACAAATCACCAACTCAACAAATGGTATTGAGCCACCACGTGGTTATATTTCAGTTAAAGCGTCTAAAGACGGCATTTTAAAACAAGTGGTTCCGGGTTTTAAAGACGTGCGTGATCAGTATGAATTGTTGTGGAAAATCCCGAATAACAAAGGTTATTTGCAGTTAGTCGGCATTATGCAAAAGTTTGTTGACCAAGCGATTTCGGCTAACACCAACTATGATCCGGCCAAATTTGAAGATGAACGTGTACCGATTAAACAAGTATTGCAAGATATCTTATACGCCTACAAACTTGGGGTTAAAACACTCTACTACCACAACACTCGTGATGGCGCGGATGATACCCATGAAGACGATGGTTGTGCCGGCGGGGCTTGCAAACTTTAAGCCATGAAACCCGCGCCTAAAAAGACCACCAGGCCTGGTGGTCTTCGCTTATAATTAATTGATACTAATTATCATTACGGGATAAACGACGATGAGCTGTCAAGAAAAAATGACCTATTCTACTTTCTGCCGCACCCAAAACGATGCGCTCAAAGAGCCAATGTTTTTTGGCCAGAATGTCAACGTAGCACGTTACGACCAACAAAAATATCCCATTTTTGAAAAACTGATTGAAAAACAACTGAGTTTTTTCTGGCGCCCGGAAGAAATCGACCTATCCAGTGATCGCGGCGAATATGCTGACCTGCCTGATAATGAAAAACATATTTTTATCAGCAACTTAAAGTATCAAACCCTATTAGATTCCGTACAAGGTCGCTCACCTAACGTGGCATTATTGCCGTTAGTGTCGATTCCGGAACTCGAAACCTGGATCGAAACTTGGTCTTTCTCCGAAACCATTCACAGCCGCTCTTACACTCATATTATTCGTAATATCGTGACAGACCCGAGTTTAATTTTTAACGACATCGTGACCAACGAAGAAATCGTTAAACGCGCGATCAGTGTGACCGAACACTATGACAAACTAATTTATCTAACCAATACCTTGTACTCACAAGCGATTGATTTAGAAAAAGATGCCAAATTCCGTAAAGAAATCAAAACATCACTGTATCTAACGATTGTGTCGGTTAACGTATTAGAAGCGATTCGTTTCTATGTGTCATTTGCCTGCAGTTTTTCATTTGCCGAACGTTCGTTAATGGAAGGTAACGCCAAAATTATTAAACTGATTGCACGGGATGAAGCGCTCCATTTGTCGGGAACCCAACACATTATCAATTTATTACGAAGTGGTGAAGATGATCCTGAAATGGCTGAGATTGCAAAAGAACAACATGAGACCGTGATCAAAATTTTTAAAGACGCAGCCGAACAAGAAAAGCAATGGGCGGAATATCTGTTTAAAGACGGCTCAATGATCGGTTTAAACACCAGTATTTTAAAAGACTATGTTGAATACATTACCAACGTACGTTTAAAAGCGCTGAACCTTGATCCGATCTTCGCCAACAAAAGTAATCCGTTACCTTGGATGAATAACTGGTTGGTGAGTGATAACGTGCAAGTCGCGCCGCAAGAGTCCGAAATCAGTTCGTACTTGGTCGGCCAAGTAAACTCCAGCGTCAGCTCTGACGACTTCGATAACTTCTCGTTATAAAAACAGGTTTTACGGCAAATAAAAAAAGCGAGCACCAGGCCTGGTGCTCGCTTTTTTATTAACTGATGGCAAATTTTAACTAACCACGCAACCGATAAAATGCGTTTTTACCCTTTCTTTTCGCGACATACATCGCATCATCCGCCAATTTAAGCAACCGATCACTGTCTTGACCATCATCCGGGAACACAGCAACACCAATACTGGCTGACACTTGAATTTCTTCTCCCTGAAATTGCACCGACGAACGTGCCGACTCCAATAGTTTTTGTGCCAACTGTTCCGCTTCTTCAGGGAGCTGAATATCGGCCAATAATACCGCAAACTCATCACCGCCTAAGCGCGCAACCAAGTCTGTTTTTCGAATGGATTGTTTGATCCGTTGTGCTACCTGCTTAAGCACCATATCACCATACTGATGCCCAAAACGATCATTGACCGGCTTAAAACCATCCAGGTCGATAAACAACAATGCAAACCGACTTTGATGCCTTTCTGATTGCGCCACCAATGTGGCTAAATCCCGCATAAACAAGGTACGGTTTGCAACCTCGGTTAAACCGTCATATAACGCTTGTTGCTCTAATTGATCACTCAAACGTTTTTCGGTGGTCAAATCCACAGCATTACCGACTAAACCAATAACCTCGCCGTTCTGATCATAAAACGGTGTCGTAATTGTGTGCAAAAACACATCACTGCCATCGGGATACTTTACCCACTGGGGATTCACTACCCGATGATTAAAATCAAAAATTTTGGCGTCAAGATCTCTAAAGTGCTGTGCAATTTCAGGCGGAAAAAAATCAAAATCCGTGTAACCCACGATCTGTTCACGCGTGCGTCCAATAAACTTTTCAAACGCTTGGTTACACCCCATGTAAACATAATCACGGTTTTTATAAAAAATCAGGTTGTTAACATTATCAATCACGCCATTAAGAACATGGATGGCTTGCTCTGCCTGTTTACGCAACTGCAATTGTTCTGTGACATCCACCACTGATCCAAGCATTTTAATCGGCTGATCAGCATGATAAATAATATTCGCCCGCGCGTGCAAATTACGCAAACTGCCATCCGTACACAAAATTTTAGGATAAATGTCATACGGCATTTTGTTTGTTAATGCTTGTTGCATCGTAGTTGCAACCTGGACTTGATCCTCTTCCGGCAGATGATCCATAAATACTGACAAACTTGGCGCAACACTCTTGACCGGCAAACCAAACATACGATAAATCCCATCACTCCATTTTTGTTGATGGGTCGCCAAATCCAACTCCCAAATCCCCATGCCAACTAGCTTTTCAGCTTCCGCCAACTGTCTTTCCAAATCAATACGCCGTGAAATATCACGATGACAACCGCGATAACCCAACACACAACCCTGTGCATCTTTGAATGGCAAAAACACACTTTCCAGCACAACCTCATAACCATTTTTGTGTTGAAAACTTGATCGGTAACTCATCAACGACAAACCGGATGCGAGCGAATGACTAGAAAATAACTCCCTAGACTGAGCATCCTCCACAATAAAATCACGCACCGAACACCCTACAACTTCTTCGGGCGAATAACCCAATAAATGCGCTACCGATGGATTGCTGTAACGATAAATCCCTTGTGCATCTAACTCCCACACCCAGTCCGGGTTAAACTCAACAAAAGCTCGGTAATCAACATCTTGCATGTTTTTTTCCAAATAAGATTCACTTAAGATTTAATTTTAAACCTTAAATTTAATTTGTGCGAATTGAATTTAACAACACCAGGCCTGGTGCTTAAGACAGAATACAAACAAGTTGATTTGTAACATTTTTGACCATAAAAAAACCCGAACTAAGTCGGGCTTTTTTATGAATTTGGCGGAGAGCGGGGGATTCGAACCCCCGATAGGCTATTAACCTATACACACTTTCCAGGCGTGCTCTTTCAACCGCTCAGACAGCTCTCCAATTGTGCGCGGATTATATAGTCTATTCACGCCAGTGTCCAGCAACAACTAAGGCACACGAATCACGCTATAGCCCAGCTTTTTATAATCATTTAACTGTGCCGTTCCGGAGGGAGCGACATCAATATAGGCCGGAAAATCGTCGGCGGTTTTTTTCTCCCACCCCGCCACCACTTCACACACATGCAACGTCACGCCTTGCTGATGCAAATTTTCAAATGCTTGCAGATAGGCTTTGTTTGTATGTTGCTTGCTTAACGCCGCCAGCTCACGACCATGACTGATAATCACCACATCTAAATCCGCAAACGCTTGTTTTAACGCAGCCACTTGATGCTGAATATAAGGCGTACGTTTTTCGACAAAATTCGCTTCACGACTTAATAATTCCAGCACCACGCCAACAGGCGGCTGTTTTGTTTCAATCCATTGCGCAATTTGCGGATGCAAAGTCGGATTCGCCCAAGCTGATCCGCCACTGATTAAGCATAAAAAAATCAACCCTTTAATAAATCGTTGCATATCCCCGCCCCCTATTTTCAGGCATAAAAAAACCAGGCCTGGTGATGACAATATCACCAGGCCTGGTTATCTGCAACTAGGCTAAATTTAAACGCTTAAAGCATATCTAAATCATCTTGTACCGACGCTACACCGGCCGCTGCGCATTCTTCGTCAACCATACCGTCCGGCGCGCCGGATACACCGATTGCACCAAACAATTTGCCGCTGCCTTCAATCGTTACCGAACCGGCCATAAACGCCAAACCTTCACCTAAAGTTGGCAACGCCCCTTCGGCTTGACGGGTTAATTGTGAACCCTTGGCGTTAAACATCACGGCGGTATAGGCTTTTTTCTGGCTAATGGATAAAGATACAGGTGGTGCAGTAGTGTCGCGTACTTGTGATTGCACAATACCATTACGATCTACAACGGTTGCACTGATCGGAATGCCTTTTTCACGACACGCCATCACTGCTTCCATCGCAATTTTATTGGCAACGTCTAACGTCACGCGCGCCACATTGACTGTTAATGCTTCAGCTTGTACTTGCGGCATTGCCGCGATTAAACCCACACTTAATAAACTTGCTGTTAATGTCTTCTTCAACATACATCCTCCAATGTTTTTATTTATGTTACATTTCAGAACTGAACGAAAAGATTCTAGCACTGCCTCACTATACTGGAGACTTGAACATTATGGAATTCACATTTTTTACACTTATTTTATTGGGTGTTATTTTTGTCTATTTGTTATTAGGGGTGCGCATTGTGCCGCAAGCTGAGTTGCAAGTGGTCGAACGACTTGGGCGTTATCACCGCACTTTGCATGGCGGTTTGAGCTTTATTATTCCGGTGATTGATCGCGTGCGCTCAACATTCGGCACTCAAGAACAAGTGATTGATATTCCGGTACAAAAAGTGATCACTAAAGACAACGTCAGCATTGTGATTGACGGCTTGGTGTTCTTGCGTATTAGTAATGCCGAACAAGCGACTTATGAAATTCTTGACCTTAAACATGCGATTGCGCAGTTGGCGCAAACCACGTTGCGTTCCGAAATCGGCAAAATGGATTTGGATGATACGTTATCGTCGCGCGACACGCTTAATGCCACCCTGTTAATGGCATTGGATGGCGCATCCGCTAGCTGGGGCGCGAAAGTCACTCGTGTGGAAATTTCAGACATTTCCGTACCCGAAGCGGTACAGCATGCGATGGAACTGCAATTACGTGCCGAACGTGAACGTCGCGCCACCGAAACCGAGGCCGAAGGTTTAAAAAACGCCACCATTGCCAAAGCCGAAGGTGATCGTCAAAAA
>DIJW01000158.1 GCA_002421475.1 Thiomicrospira sp. UBA5634
GAGAGTTTGGATCGCTCACGCACCAGTTTTACACCTGAATATGCCTACCAAATCACCCCAAAATGGCAGCTAAATCCTTATTTTTCGCTTGAAGATGAACGTTACCGTTATCAAGATCAGGCTAATAAAACCAGCCAATTATTACTGGTCGGCCTTAAACTGCAAAACCGTTGGGTGAACAATGAAACCTATCCGGCGTATGGTTATCGACATAATTTCGGTATACGTAGCGCATCAACAGGTTTGTTGTCTGCTACCAATTTTAGTCAAATTGAATTAAGCACCCGCGGCGTTTATTCAATTATTGATTTTTGGCGAATTTTGGCTCGGGCACAAATGGTGATGACCGAAACCGACCAACAAGAAAATATTCCATCCAGTTACCGTTATTTGCTCGGTGGTGAAAACCTGCGTGGTTTTGCATTCGAGTCCATCGGACTGACGGATGCCGACGGCAAACTTCAAGGTGGCCAAAATATGCTGTCGGCATCCATTGAAACCGATTATCGTTTTAGTAAATATATCGGTTTGGCTTTGTTCACCGATGCCGGTCAAGTGTTTGATCAACAACCGGCGGATGAATACCATATCGGCTCCGGCGTAGGGCTTCGCGGATTTACGCCGTTTGGGGTTATTAGGTTTGACCTTGCCTGGGCTGTGTCTGAAAAAGATCGACCTTGGCGATTACATTTTTCAATAGGACTGGATTTATAATGCGCGCTTTTTTGCAACGATGGTTACTTCGAATCAGTTTACTGATTTCAGGCCTGGTGGTGGCCGGCGGAATCATCGCAGCGACACTCATCACGCTGGCGTTGCATCACCCTACACTGCACAATCAATTCTGGCCCCATTTGCAAAACTGGACGCAAGGACAGGTTTCAGTTCAACAAAGCCAAGGCACACTTTGGCGAGGTTTATCAATTCAGCGCATTCAGATCAATACCGCCGATATCGAGCTGCAAATTGATAATTTGCACTGGCAATGGCGGCTCAGTGCGCTACTTACCGGCCAACTGAAGTTTAATCGACTCCATGCTGATAACATGCAATTGCGGCTTAAAAACACCACCGATAAACCCTCTTCACCACCCAACCAAACCCCGTTTGCGTTGTTTAATGATGTCGGTTTTGGGCTAACAATAGACCAACTGCAACTCAATGAATTAAAGCTGCAACAACCTGATAACGCCGATTTAGACTTCAACGCTCTGCAAGCTGCATTAACTTGGCGAGCATCACAATTGGATATTAAACACCTGAGTGTTTCGCATGAACGTTATCAATTAACATCAAGCGGTAAAGTTAATATTGTCAGTGACAGCGAATTTTCAGGTCAATTAAAAAATCAGCTCCGTGGTTTGATGGACGATGTCATCACATTAAACATAGATTGGCACGGCAGCCTGCAAACCTTGCAGCTCAACACCCACTTCATCACACCGTTTGCTTTAAATGCCGAACATAAACTGACACGACAGCTCGGCGGTTTCAGCCTGAGTTCGAAATGGCTGTCGAGTGAAAACCAACTCACCGACGAATGGTTATTATCTCTGTTAAACGGTCAAAGCCGACTTGATTGGATTGATCAACAACTGCGCTTCAAAGCCACCGCACAAACTCAACTTAATCAGGATTCAACTCGCCAACACGATTTGAGTTTGCAGTTACACGACATGACCCACCTCGTGTTTGATTGGCAAATTGATTCCGCACAAGCAGGCCATATTAGACTGAATGGCGAAAGCGATTTATCGCAAAAAATCGCCACCATTCGTTTAAAAACACAATCACTGCAACTGACAGATTTTAGCGATTTTGACGGCTCACTCGACACAATACTAACTTGGACTTTAACCGATTTAAGTAAGCGACAATCCAGCCTGAAAATCGAACACTTTGACCTGCAAGGCTTGCCTCAACCTTTGAATATCCAAGGTCAACTGCAAAGCAAACTACACAACGATGGTGCACAAATCAGTCTTGATATTGCATTATTAAACCTCAATTATGGCGATTATCGAGGTCAATTCAGCGCGCAATTGGTGACCGATCTGGCTTTATCGACTTTCAGCCTGTCACAAGCTGAATTAAACCTCGGTCAAAACCGTATCAATTTATCGGCTGAATTGGCTGAACAATTCCAACTGAATGCCAGTGCAAACCTATTAAACTTGCAACAACTCTGGCCACGGTTAGCCGGTAAAGCACAGTTAACTTTAGCGTTACAAGGAGTGAATTTCAACCAGGCACAAACCCGCCTCAAACTAACTGGCCAACAGTTGAGGTTTGATGATTTGACACTTCAAAAATTAGAGCTGAACGCTAACACTTCATTAGACCAACTAGCGGCGACACAATTTGATTTGCGGTTAAATGAACTCACTTTACATAATGTAAACCAGTCCACACCAGACACTTTATTTGCGTTAAACCAATTACAACTGAATCGCCAGCCACACAATCAAGGTTTGCGCACTGAACTTCAACTGCAACATCCACAATTTAGCTTGCGAGCTCAGGCCGATGAAACCAACCCGTCGTTTACTGGAGGGCAAATTTCAGTTAATTGGTTAGATATTCAAAATCAACATAGCGGCAATTGGCAATTAACCTCGCCGTGGCTTATTGACTGGCAAACGCCTAATCAAATCACCTCCAACCAGGCCTGCCTGGACAATCGCCAACATCAACAAGCCAAACTTTGCTTGCAAGCATTCGAAGATCAACGTTTAACTTGGTCAATTCAAGCCTGGCCAATTTTCAGTTGGCTCGCACCTTATCTTCCGCAGAGTATCAGTTTAAATGGCCTAATAAATGGCGATGGCGGATTGCTTTGGCAAACCAACTGGCAATTTCAACAACAGTTTAATAGCCGTCAACTGGATGCGATTGTGCAACAACAAGGTTATGAGTGGCCGTTACAAATCAACGATTGGCAAGTCGAACTAAACGCCAATAAGTCTGAATTGAATTTAACCCATGAGGCTAAGGTGAATCAGGGTGGGCACTTGCAGGTACGCCTCAAATTAACACCCAACCAGGCCTGGTCTGATGCCGATATTGACGGCCACATCAGCCTTGGTTTAAATGAACTCCCGCTCAGTGAGCAAGCACAAGAGTTGATTAAACCGCATCACAACAACCTGCTGATTTACAGTGCATTATCCGGTCAAGTTAACGATTTACAGCATGATACCCGCGCCAACTTTGAAGCATTATTTGATTTGCCACTGATTGGGCTTGAACAACAACAAATTCAACTGCAAGCACAATTAAATGAACAGCAAATTCAGGCACAGGGTTTATGGAAACAAAGCCCTAATCGGCAAGCACACGTCACGCTTGATCTGCTTAATTTGCAACAACAACCCCGGCTCAACGTACAGCTAAAAACCGACTACATAAACCTGCTTAATACGCCGTTTGCGCGTTTATACAGCTCGGCGGATATTAATTTAGTTTATCAGCAACAACAACTCACCTTAGCCGGTGAGATGCGGGTTAAGGATAGTCACCTCAACCTAGAGACCATTCCCTTAACAGAGCGCAGTCAACTCAGCCACGATGAAGTGATTATGGATCGTCAAAATCAACCGGTGGTGGAAACACCGACACTGCAAATGGGCTTAAACCTAAACCTTCACTTTGCTGAACAAGTAAAGATTAAAGTACGCGATGCCGAAGCCTATTTAGGCGGTGAATTACGACTGGAAAAATCCCTGTCAAAACCTGATATATCTGGTTTTGGTCAAGTGTCATTAAGCAACGGACAACTGCAATTGGACGCGCGAAACCGCATAGAAATTAATCCGTCATTCTTTGATTTCAACGGCAGCCTCAGCAACCCAACCTTAAATGTCAATTTATCGCGCCAAGTGCTGCAAACGCAGGCACGACTGAACATTACCGGCACCGCAACCCAACCGCAATTTGTGTTTTACTCCACGCCGCATCTCTCACAAGGACAAATTATTAACCTGCTCATTTTTGGCCGAGTTGCGGATTTGGAACAAGAACCTAACTATCAATCCCAAGTGGTTTCTGCGTTTTACAAACTCGGCATCCAAAACAACACGCCGTTGCTGAATCAACTGACAGAAACCTTAGGCATCGAAGATGTGTATTTTGATATTCGCGACCAACAAACGAGTAACTTAATTGTCGGACGCGCCTTAACCGATAAACTGTATATTCGTTATGCGATGGGATTGGGCGGCCAGCAGAATAAGGCGGTACAAATGTTTTACCAACTGACGCCTAACTGGTTTATTGAAAGTCAAAGCGGCGATCAAAAGCGATCACTGGATTTAATCTTCCGCAAAGAACGTTAACAAAATCAGCCGTAAGAACCCACCACCAGGCCTGGTGGTCGTTTAAAACAAGCGCAATCCGGTCTCGGTTACCAATGCATCCATTGCTACATCCCAAGGCTGATTCGGTAAACTCGTGACCTGCTGACAAGCATGTGCCCAACCAACTAAATGTGGCCGACATTTAACGCCCTGTTTAAACGCAAAGGTTTTATCATAAAAACCCCCGCCCATGCCAAGTCGATTGCCATTTCCATCAAAACCCACCAACGGCATTACAACCAGATCTAAAACTTTGGGGTTTAAGGCATGATGTAATGGCACATCCGGCTCAAGAATACCGAATTTATTCGCTACTAACGGTGTGTTTGGTAAATATTCGGCAAACTTTAACTGACCGGATTTCGGTTGAATAATCGGCAATAACACCTGATGACCGCGATGCCACAAACGTTTAATCAGTAAATCGGTCGCCAATTCACCATCTTGCGATAAAAAAACGGCAATACGTTTAGGACGTTGTAACCAACGAGAACGGATTAAATGTTGCGTAGCAGCCAACGCATGCTGACGTTGCGTAGATCCCGTTAAATTACGACGCGTTTGACGCAGAGTTTGGCGCAATGATTTTAGATCCATAAACGACCAATAAAATCCAAGACTAAACAAGCAAGACTTAATATCGAAGCGGATTAACGCCATGATTAAGAGTGAAAAAGGTGCATGTGAGATGGAGCAACGGGCCCTGAACCCTAGGGTTCAAGGTGGCGGTCTCCACAAAAAATTTAGGCTTCTCGGACAAAAAGCGAGCGGCTCACCATTAATTATGTCTGACCCCAAAGGTTTGCTTATCGGCTCGAGGGTCTCATCACCCCACCTCACACACGCGATTATTATAACGGATGCACCAGCCGCTCAATAGCCAACTTTGATTGATTATTTTAATAACAGACCGATTTAAAATTCTATTACCGGTTTTTCATCAAATTGGAACAAACTTTGCTTTATATATTTTAATTTCTTAATTCAAATCAATTTTAACAGGAGCCGGTACCTTGATCTCATTTGACTTTAGCAAGCCGAGCATTTTAAGAAACATATTTCTGGCATTTATGGCGTTTGGATTTTCGATGGGACTCATGTTCCCGTTATTTGCCAACCTGTTTGTTAACTGGAAAGAAGGCATGCTGACTTGGTTTGTCCTGTCCTGCATCATTGCCGGTTTGAGCATTGGTTTACTCAACTTCTGGCTCCTCAATAAAATGCTATTAACCCGCTTACATCGTATCGCCACGGTTGCCAATGCGATCAGTAATAATGATGTGTCGCAGCGTTGCAGCCTAAACAGCAACGACTTCATCGGTGAAATGGCCTACAGTTTTAATCAAATGACCGAAAACTTACGCAGCATGATTGAACGTATTTATGACGTTTCCTATCATTTAAACAAAGCGTCGGTCGACATGATTTATGAATCAGAACTCACCCAGCTTGGCGTCGAACAGCAAAAGCAAGAGACCTACCAAGTAGTCAATGCAATGGCGTATATGAACGAGTCGGTTCAAGGCATGTCAAACCGAACTCAAGCGGCATCCAACTCGGTAAATGAAGCCAATAAAGCCACTGAACACGGCGGCACAGTAGTCAAACTAACCATCACCTCAATTAATAAATTAGCCAAAGAAGTTGAAAATGCGGCTGAAGTCATCAAACGCTTAGAGCGTGACAGTGAAACGATTGGCAACGTATTAGATGTGATTAAAGAAATCGCTGAACAAACCAACTTGCTGGCACTGAATGCGGCCATTGAAGCCGCTCGAGCCGGTGAAAATGGGCGCGGATTTGCAGTAGTTGCCGATGAAGTGAGAACGTTGGCGAGTCGAACCCAAGAATCGACTAAAAAAATAGAGGAAACTATCTCGCAACTACAAAACGCCGCACGTAAAGCGGTAGGTGTGATGAAAATGGGCCGCGAACAAGCGACAGAAAGTGTTAATCAAGCCGAACAAGCCGGTAACGCACTGAAAGAAATTCATGCTTGTGTGCAGAACATTAATACCATGAACACTTTAATTGCTGAAGCTTCACAAAAACAGCGTCAACAAGCTGAAAATGTAAACCAAAACATCGAACAAATTTCCAGCATTTCGGAAAATGTATCCAGCGGCGCGGCAAAAACTAACGTAACAAGTTCTGAAGTGGGTGAGCTGGCAAACCAATTATTTAAGTTAATCGGACAATTTAAAACACACTAACAAAACGTTGCAATCAGCGGAACAAAAACAAACGTAATCGCGGCGTGTCACGATAACATTGGCGACAAGCTAAATGAATTTTCCGCATAACTAATACAGAATTAATTGATCAAAAAAACAAAGGATTGGTACAGCCAAGTGGATTCGAACCACCGACCCCCACCATGTC
>DIJW01000081.1 GCA_002421475.1 Thiomicrospira sp. UBA5634
AGTTTACTGATTATGATCAGTGATGATTTGTTCCCGCAAATGTTACGTGCCGGCGCATTTAGTGATACAGCCATTCTATTTAACAGCTTGGGGGCATTAGGTTTCGTTATCGCGACGGTACGATTCATTTTATGTACGGAGGTGCACCATGCACCAACTATTTTGGCCATTTACAGTCTGTTATTTGCCGTGGCGGGTATCTTATTTGAATATTCGTTGTTATGGGATGCCACCTGGTGGTTGTGGCATCTGATTCGGTTTTTTGCGCTGAGTTTTGTATTGAGTTACTTTTTTTATCTGTTTTATCAACAAACCGAAACCACTCGGCTGCATGCTCAAAAATTAGAAACCCTAGCCTTTCGCGATAGCTTAACGCAGTTACCTAACCGCTCTTTGTTTTATCAGCAGCTGGCATTAGCTATGTCGCAGGCAGCGCGCAATAAAACGCAACTGGCTTTAATGTTTATTGATTTAGATAAATTCAAAGTCGTCAACGATACACTCGGACATGACATCGGCGATCATTTGCTCGTTGCAGTCGCTGCACGTTTACAAAACAGTTTGCGCCAAACAGATTTATTAGCGCGCATGGGGGGAGATGAGTTTACAGTGATTTTAAATGGTGACCAAAACCAACATACCGCCGGCCGCGTCGCGCAACATTTAATTGATGCGGTTAAACCACCCTATCATATTCAAGGCCACCACATTGAAATCGGTGCCAGTATCGGCATGGCGTTCTACCCTGCAGACAGTCAAGACGTTAATAGTTTAATGCGCCTGGCCGATACGGCCATGTATAACGCCAAATCACTCGGCAGCAATCGTTACTGTTTTTACCAAACTATCGCCTCAAACTAATCTTGGTTAATCGGAACGTTTGAATCTGATTTATCAAGATTAATTTCCGTTAAAATATCGACTTTTCCGTTCGTTAATGGCTTTTTATATGTCAAACAATCCGTTATACGGTTTTATAATCCGCTACAGCCTGGCTTTTATGCGTGCGCAAAATATCTTTCAACAACGCGTTGGCCAAACGATTGCCTGGGGCGCATTAACCCTGGTGTTACTTACTACCTTTGCGGTTTTTTTACGTTATGCGTTTGGTTTTAGTAACGCTAAACTCGATGAAAGTTTGCTCTACAATCACGCATTATTATTTATGCTCGGGATCGCGTACACCTATCAACAAAACCAACATGTGCGCGTTGATGTGTTTTATGCGCGCTTAAGCGCCAACCACCAGGCCTGGATTAATTTAATCGGTGCAACGCTATTGGTATTGCCGGTAATGGGTTTTATTTTATGGTCAGGCTGGGACTACGTTGCCGCGAGCTGGGCAGTGCAAGAACGTTCGGCGGATGCCTCCGGCCTGGCGTATGTGTACCTTTTGAAAAGCGTTATTTTAATCAGTGCAGGCCTGGTGATTTTGCAAACGCTGGCGCTGATTGTGCAATATAGTTTGCAGTTGTTTGCGCCACACGCGTTGCAAATGGACGCCTGTGCCGAAGCGTTTTACGACAACTCCGAAAAATCAACCACCGGCGGAGGCGTTTAATATGGAATGGCTCGCTTTGGTGTTATTTGGCTTAGTGTTGATTGCGTTGATGATCGGCTTTCCGGTGGCGTTTACGCTGGCCGGGGTATCGTTATTATTCGGTTTAATCGCCGCCGCTTTCGGCGTGTTTGACATGGCGTTTTTGCACAGTATTCCCAGCCGTATTTACTCGATCATGACCAATAGCAGCCTGATGGCCGTGCCATTGTTTATTTTTATGGGACTCATGTTGGAAAAGTCCAGAATTGCTGATCAGTTGCTGCTGACATTAGCCGAAGTGTTCCAAGGTGTGCGCGGTGGATTGGGTATTGCAGTGATTTTAGTCGGCGCATTATTAGCCGCCAGCACAGGCCTGGTGGGCGCGACCGTGGTAATGATGGGCTTGCTCGCATTACCAACCATGCTCAAACAGGGTTACGATCCCAAACTGGCCTCCGGTCTGATTTGTGCCTCCGGCAGTTTAGGCCAAATTATCCCGCCGTCGATTATTCTGATTCTACTCGCCGATGTGTTATCCAACGCCTATCAACAAGCACAACTTAAACAAGGCATTTTCGCCCCCGAAACCATTTCAGTCGGCGATTTATTTGCCGGGGCGTTGATACCAGGCCTGGTGCTAGTCGGTTTGTACCTGCTTTATATGGTTTTTGTGGCGATTTTTCAGCCACAACGCGCGCCGGCGTTTAAGGCAGAAATCACAGACCAGCAACCAGGCCTGGTGGTGCGTGTTATCCACAGTTTATTGCCGCCTTTAGCATTGATTTTAATTGTACTCGGCTCAATTATCGCCGGTTTGGCTACACCAACCGAGGCCGGCGCGCTCGGCGCTTTAGGCGCATTACTGCTTGCATTAGGCAAACGTCAACTCAGTTTAACCACGCTGAAAAACGTGATGCAAAGCACACTCAAAATCAGCAGCATGATTTTCTTTATTTTTATCGGTGCGGTGTTTTTTTCGTTGGTGTTTCGCGGTCTCGGTGGCGACGACCTCGTACATAACTTACTTGAAGACTTACCAGGCGGGGTATTTACCGCGATGTTATTGGTAATGGTGTTTTTATTTGTGCTCGGTTTCTTTTTAGACTTTATCGAAATCACCTATGTGGTGGTACCGATTGTCGCGCCGATTTTATTGATGATGGGGGTTGATCCGATTTGGCTGGGCATTATGATTGCGATTAACCTGCAAACCGCGTTTCTGACACCGCCGTTTGGTTTTGCATTGTTTTATCTGCGCGGCGTGGCAACGGACGCACTCAATACCATCGACATTTATCGCGGTGTATGGCCGTTTATTGGGTTACAACTGCTGATGTTGGCAATTTTAGCCTTCTGGCCAAGCTTGGCGACTTGGTTGCCAAAAGCGCTTTACGGCTAATTCATGCATTTGTCATAAAGCCAATTTAAACTGGAAAACTTATGGCAACTTTCAAACTTTTCAGCATTTTCTTACGTCTTGGCCTCACCTCATTTGGTGGGCCGATTGCGCATATCGGTTTTTTTCGGGCTGAGTTTGTCGAAAAACAGCGCTGGTTTGATGACACGCAATTTGCACAATGGATTGCACTGTGTCATGCACTTCCCGGCCCTTCCAGCTCACAACTGGGTTTTCTGATTGGTTATCAACGTGGCGGTTGGTCGGGCGCTATCGCAGCATTTATCGGTTTTACTTTGCCTTCTGCTTTAATCATGACGGCATTGGCTTATGGTTGGTTTGCTTACCACCAGGCCTGGTCGCAGATCATTCAAGCGCTATTAATTGTAGCTGCCGCCGTAGTGATTCACGCCACCTGGAGTATGGCGAAACAATTTTGCACACAATGGTATTTAGCTTTAATCGCTGTTTTTTGCGCACTCATTCTCGTGTTCTTCCCCTCGGTTTTGACCCCGATTGGATTATTGCTGGCATTGGGTTTAATCGGTCAGTTTTTTAAACCGCAAACATCCACCTTAATGCTGAGTTTGCCGCGCGTACCCGGCAAAAAACTCGCGCTGATTTTATTAATCACACCTTTGATATTACTGCTGTTGCTACCAGGCCTGGTGCAATGGTTACCATCGCTTAATTTATTCGACAAAGTGTTTCGCGCCGGCGCATTAGTGTTTGGCGGCGGTCATGTGGTATTACCCTATTTACAACTTGAATTGGTTCTACCAGGCCTGGTGACAGAGTCCGCGTTTTTAAGCGGCTACGCCTTAGCGCAAACCTTACCGGGGCCGCTATTTAGTTTCGCCAGCTATTTAGGCGCTTTAACCCAAGGCTGGATCGGTGCGGTGGTGGCGACTGTGGCAATATTTTTGGCCGGATTAATGTGGATTATCGGCATCTTGCCGTTTTATCAAAGTCTGCTAAACCAACCACGCTTTCAAGCAGGCCTGGTGGCGATTCAAGCCGGAGTGGTGGGATTCCTGCTGGCGGCATTAATCAACCCGATTTTGCCGCATGCGCTGACTGATTGGTTAAGTGTGGCAGTTATGCTAATAAACCTAGCGTTACTTTTTCTATTTAGATTTTCGATTATCTGGCTGATTACCCTAAACCTGATCATCTATGGCCTTATCTTTTAAATAAACACCCAATAAAAAATCCGCCAAACGGCGGTTTAGGCTAAACCTGACCAAAGATAAAACCAGCCTAACTATGCTAGTTTTACTTAAAAATCAACAACAAAAGTAAAACTAAGCGCGACCTCTAAATCGTCAAATATCAAACTGTGCGATACAAACAAACCGTGCATCTGAGAACATTTTAACTATTAATTAAGGTTTCTATGATGTCAAAAACTACAACGAAACCGGAAAAATCTCCGGTTGAACCATTGTTACAAAGCCAACTACACATATTTCCTTTTTCATCTCTATTTACAGACTTTGAAGCTGGAATAATTTTCTGTACGCCACGAACTCTTTCCGAAGATGCGTTTTGAGTATCAATGTAGTGAGGGTTTTCGTTTTCAATCCTCTCAATAGTATTTGCCGAAAATAGGTTCTCTATACCTTTAGTGATAGGGTTCTCGTTTACAGTTGGCAACACTCGTTTGAACACTAAGTTTTTCTGATCATCCTGCTTGTGCGTATCACAGTCGTATAAAAGTATTATTTTATTTGGAACAACTTCTGAAATTGAGTTGTTATAACTCTTCCAAATTTTATCGAGGTTTCCATAACCAACAGCATCTTTTAACTCAACCCTATCTAACACATCTCTTTTATCAAGAATCTCTGCAGCTTTTTGAAGGTATCGAATGTCATAATCACCCTCAACAAACACTATCGGCTTTGAGTGTAATTTTATTTCAGCAAATATTTCTTCTCGATGTTTTGTAGTTTCTTTAAAAGCTTCATATGCAGCTATGAACTCTGAAAAATCATTTGCTACAACCTTTTCGCCATTGGGTAAATTTATTATTTCAAAACCATCTTCCCCAAACTCCTGTTCCATACCAAGAAGGAATAGCGGAGCGTGTGAGGTAACTATAAATTGAACATTAGGGAATGAGCTAATCAGCTTAGGCAAGACTTCTTTCTGGTGTATTGCATGAAGGTGGGCATCAATTTCGTCAATTATTACGATCCCTTTTATATCGTTGAGAGTATTAAACTCTCCTTCGGAAAGATCATAATCCCTAATGATCGAAATAAATAAATTTATTAGTTGCACCTCACCTGTCGATAGCTGAAATAAATTTGGTACCCAAACTTTTTCGTCCTTCATAACAGATATTTGCCGTTTTTGTCTTCTTCCAGCCCCGAGTCTAATACTTCCTTCTTCATCCAATATTACCCGTATAACCTGTAAGACAGCGTCATAAATATTCGTGCTTTGTCCCCGATAGCCAGTAAAGACAGAAACCAAAGTCGGATTAGGACTTCCCTCTAGGGCGATTGAAGTCTGATTTGTTTGGATATCATATACTTGTCTATCAAATATTAGATCAAGCAACCAATTGATATTATTTTTAAGCGGCGATGCGCAGATAATGTCCCGATTCGAATATCCAGTAATTCTTTTCAGGTCGGTATAGCTGGCTTTCGATTTTAAATGCGTTAAGTTTAACCATGCAGGTTCTTCAAATCTGTTAACCGGAAAATACAAGCAACATTGCTTCTTAAATATTTGCTTTGTGCTGTCTGAGTTTCCTTTAAAGGAAGAAACAAAATGCGAGCTTTCCGCGGAAGGTATCTGATTCCATTCTGACCTAGGAGCTGTGTAACCTAGCTTTTCTTCAAAGTTTGCTCTTGAAAGTGCAAGCTGCCACTCTTGAACTTTTTCTCCTGATTCAAACTCTACGCTTGAAAACGAATAAGACTCTCCAGACTTTATGTAATCTGGGCTTCTATACTTAAATACCTTACCCCTTTCAATTTCCACATCCTCATATACCTCTTGTTTACCAACCACAAGAGTGTTTACGAGATGCGCAAGAAGTATGCTTTTTCCAGAACCATTTTCGCCTACAATAATCAGTGGCTTAGGAATGTCACCATTTTTCGGAAACTCAATACATAATCCTGCTAGTGGGCCAACATTAACTATTTCGACTTTTTTAAATAACATATTTGTTTGCTCTATTTATTTACGAATATTTATATGGCGATCAACTTCAGTAGTGTCGTATTTAGAATGCAATTCCCGTTCTGCATCTCCTCCATTAACAGAAGTTTTCTCGTAAAAATCACTCACCTTCAAGTCTTAACGAATACGCAGATTACAGCATTTTACACATTCAACCCTTATTAGCAAAACCAGCTTTTTTAGTTTGCTTTAACGTCAACACCCCCACCCCGATCATCACCAAGGCAAAGCCGAACAAGTGCGGCAGGGTGAAGGGTTCGGCGAGAATCCATACCGCCAGCACAATGGTAAATACCGGGCCTAAACTGCCGATAATACCGGTTTGCGCCGGGCCAAGGCGCGCAATTGCTTCACTGATCATAAAACTCGGAATGACGGTGCTGAAAATGGCGAGCAAAAACGTCCATAATAAAATGAGTTCATTCAGCACAAATGCTGCCCAATCTAACGTGACGCCAAAATACACAATCACCCACACGCAGGCGGCGATCATCGCCCAGCTGGTAAACCATAAACTGCCGACTTGCGCGATCAGTTCTCGGCTAAACAACACATAAAACGCAAAACTGAATGCAGCAAGCGCCACCAGAAACGTCCCCCACGCGACGCCATCGCCACTCAAGCTGGCTTCTTGGGCGTAAATCATCCAAATGCCTACGTAAGACAACAGCAAGGCGAAAATGATTTTGCGCGTTAGCGGTTGTTTAAAAAACAACGCCCCCAAGATCGCCACCATAATCGGATAGGTAAATAAGGTCAGGCGTTCGAGCTGGGCGGAAATGAGTTCCAACCCCATTAGGTCTAACCACGAAGAGACAAAATAACCGAGAAAACCCAAGCCGATCAGTTTCAGCCATACCAGGCCTGGTAGTTCGGCGGCTTTATAAGGATTCCGCTGCCACAACAAACATGCAATAAATGCATATACCGGCAATGCCATTAACATGCGCAGCACCATTACGCTGTCGGCATCCGAGCCGGCGGCATAAGCCAGTTTGATTAAAATAGACTTAATCGAAAATAACAGTGTGCCGCCGACCGCAAGGGCAAAACCTGTCCAAAAATAATAGGGC
>DIJW01000160.1 GCA_002421475.1 Thiomicrospira sp. UBA5634
CTTGCCGGCAAACGCATTAATACTTCTTTAATCGCCTCAGTGCCACCTGTCGATGCTCCGAGAGCGATAATTTTGTCAGTGGTTTTGAAATGGCGTGTCGGTGAAGCTTTCTTCTGAATAATTGCGTCTGCACTCAGCTTTTCCGATACCGTGCGGGTTGAAGCCTGCACAGGCATAACCTCAACTTTAGGGTGAGCTTGCTGGTTTGCAGCATAACGTGCATACTGTTTTTCCAGCATTTCACGGGATACCCGTGATGCCATTTTGACTTTTCGACGGATTTCTTCTGCGTAATTCTCAAACGTATGAGCCAAGTCAATTTTTGGCTTGGTCACAAAATCAACAGCCCCGAGATCCATGGCTTCCAAGGTAACATCAGCCCCACGTTCGGTTAATGAAGACACCATAACAACCGGCATCGGATGCAAGCGCATCAAGTTTCGTAAAAAACTTACACCATCCATGCGCGGCATTTCAACATCCAACGTCAATACATCAGGATGCAACTCTTTAATCATATCGCGCGCAATGTAGGGGTCAGAAGCGCAACCGACGACTTCAAGCATCGGATCATTGTTTAACATTTCAAACATCATTTGACGAACCAAGGCGGAATCGTCAACAACGAGTACTTTTATTTTGTTCATGATGATTCCTTCATCAACCTTACCCCAAACCTACTTACCGCGTTTTACGGTAGATTGTTTGTCCTAACAACTCAAAGCGATCACACACTTTATATAACGATTCCGAATGACCGATGAATAAGTGCCCTTCATCTGCCAATAAATCTGCGTAACGATTGAATAACTTACTCTGGGTTGGTTTATCGAAATAAATGACAACGTTACGGCAAAAAATAACATCAATCTTGTCGCGAATCGGCCACTCATTCATCAAATTTATTTGACCAAAATCAATAATTTTTTGTAATTCAGGTTTTACCTTAACAAAACCTTCACGATCACCCGTACCTTTCAAAAACCAACTTTTTTTACGCGACTCAGTAACCCCTTTTAGGCGCTCAATGCTATAAACCCCTCGCTGCGCAGTCTCAACCACCGTCGTGTCCAAGTCAGTTGCTAACACTCGGGCGTCCCATCCATTAGGAACAGCTTCCTTTAACACAATAGCTAACGAATAAGGTTCTTCTCCGGTCGAACAACCGGCCGACCAAATACGAATTTTTTTTGAGGCCTTATTTTTTTCTAATAAATGTGGAATAACCGTATTCGCCAAATACTCAAAATGATGATTTTCACGAAAGAAAAACGTTAAGTTAGTGGTAATCGCATTGATTAAATTTACAAATTCCTCTTCACCTTGCTCAACTACATAATCCAGATAATCACTGAATCGATTCATGCCCAGTGTTCGTATACGCTTAGCCAAACGATTGTAGACCAAATTTTTCTTAGACTCATTTAAGTCAATCCCGGCAAAGTCGTACACCATGGTTTTGACCCGCTGAAAATCCTTGTCACTAAAGTCGAATTCATTTACGCTCATAGCTATTATTTTCCTTCAGAGTCCATTATCTAAAACGCGTGTATTATAACGGTCAGTTCTTTTAATCATTTTAATACAAATTCAACAGGTATTATGGTGAAAATCCAACCCCTCATATCTCCAGCAAACGCGCTGAATATAAGTGCAAACAACAAGCCCGATGCACTGAACTCCTTAAAAGCCCTAGTAGGACAAACTGTGCCCATTCAAGTCACTCACACCCGCGCCAATCAAGTTAGCTTTAATCTCAATGGGCAAACCTATCAAGCTCAAACACAATTAGATTTAAAACCCAATGATCGCTTAAATGTTAATGTGCATGAACATAATGGCAAAATTCGCCTGTCACTCACGACCGCGTCAACCAGTAACGACGCTATCAAAACACTTTACCGTCAACTTTTACCAACCCAGACACCGATACAACAAACGCTCAGTTTTTTAACCCAACCCCAAGTAATGCAACAACTCCCTGCAGGACTTCAAGCTCAAATCAGCCTACTTATTGAACATCTGCTGCGCCCACAACCAACGCTGGATGGAAAACGCCTACAATTAGCTCTAGCCAACAGCGGCATGTTTTTCGAGAAAAATTTAACCCAAGCGGAAACCGCACGACTTAGTCAATCGGATATCAAAGCCCAGTTATTTAAACTTCAACACGGCTTGGAAAACCTAACGCGCAGCCAAACCACTGCAACATTGACACAAGCACTGACATTAATCAGTCAAAGCATAAACAAAATCAGTCTAACTCAGCTTGAACAACTAGAAAATCAGCAACAAAACTTAGCCATTATCCCAGTCAATGACAACAATCGCATTACCGCCATTCAGCTTGAAATTAGACAAAAACAGATCTATAAACGCTTGCAATGGGAAGTGATCCTTTCACTTTCTTTAAAAAAAGATGATGATGTTTTATGCAAACTCAGCTGGATAGAGGAGGATTTCTTTAATTGCTTGTTTTACGTTGAAGACGATGAGCTGTCATTTACAATCCAACAACAGCTTCCTGAGCTAAAATGCCTGTTTGATGATGCCGGCTTGGCATTAAACATGCTTCAACTTAGTGTAACTAAGCCACAATTTAGTCAAAATAGCAAAAAACTGGGATTAATCGACGTCAAAATTTGAAACCCAATTAATTTATAATAAAGCTTAACACCAAAGAATTAAGCCCTAACGAGGCGACTTTGGGTATCAAGTTTTGTGACTAAAGTAAATTCATCAAATTTTTACCGTCAAACCTATTTTACAGTCGCTATAATTACGCGTAAAATCTTCTAAAGTTAGTTTAAAAATATAGAGAGAAAGACAATGTCAAAGATTTTAGCAGTTGACGATTCTAAATCAATGCGTCAAATGGTTAGTATGTCTCTGAAGTCGGCGGGCCACGATGTAACTGAGGCTGAAGATGGTGCGATGGCACTTGATATCGCCAAACGCGAACAATTCGACTTAATCGTAACTGATATCAATATGCCTAACATGAATGGCATTGAATTAATTACCGCGCTTAGAGGTATGCCAAACTATAAATTCACCCCCATCTTGTGTTTGACTACAGAGTCATCTGGCGATATGAAAACAAAAGGTAAAGATGCAGGCGCAACCGGTTGGATCGTTAAACCTTTTAGCCCTGAAAAGCTTTTGTCGGTTATTGCCCGCGTTTTATAATTGACACTGCTTCGCACCAACTACGCTAGAAGGAATTCATTATGAGTAGCCAAGTTATACTGCCAGAAAACCTGACAATTCATCACATAACTGAAAATTTTTCTGACTTGAAGCAGACGGTAGAAAGTGAAAATGATGATATGATTTTTGATGCAACGGCTGTTGAATCAATTGATACCTCGGGTCTTCAAATGTTATTGGCATTTGTAGAAGACTTAAAAGCTCGCGATGTTACCTTTAGCTGGCTAAATCCTACAACGCAATTAAAAGAAACAGCTGCCAATATTGGCTTAGCTAATCACCTGCAACTTCATTAAGCGTATTTAAGCGTGTCAGAGAATAACACCCTCAACGACACGCTTGCCATTACCCTTGAATACTCTGAACAGCACTCTGCACCTCGTGTGACTGCGAAAGGCTCCGGCTACGTAGCTCAACAGATCATTGAACTAGCACAACAGCATAATATCCCCATCAAACAAGACCCTGAACTCAGTGAACTGCTCAGTCAAGTAGAAATCAATCACGAAATCCCTCCCATACTTTATGAAGCTATCGCACAGGTTTTAATTTTCGCCTATCAAATTAGTGGTAAGCCGCTACCTAAAAATAACAACAATATAATTTAGCTGTTTCCTAAAATGTTTTAAAAAATAAAGCATACATAACCGATCAGCTGACTTGATTCGCCTACAAAACTCGCTATAATCTACCACTTGTTCGGGGCATGGCTCAGCCTGGTAGAGCACCGTCATGGGGTGGCGGGGGTCGAAGGTTCAAATCCTTCTGTCCCGACCAAATTTACACCTATCACAACACGCTGCTAAATAAACATATAAAAAAAACCGCCAAAATGACGGTTCGTTTTAACAAAGAACTACATTAGTTAATGTTTATTAGAAAACATATTATCGGTATCCACCAAAATAATGACATTATCTTGGTAATGTGCAATACCGTGAATGTAAGCAGTTCCGGCTTCTCGGGTATTTGTCATCAACTCTACACGCGATTCAGGAATATCTTTAACTTCTTGCACCTGATCAACCATTAAACCAACGGCACGGTCTTCGTCTAATTCAACAATAACAATTCGTGAATAATCATCGACTACTTTGGATGGCAATCCATAAAACCGCCTGGTATCCACAACAGTAACAATAACGCCACGAACATTAATAACGCCGATAATATTATTTGGCGCACCAGGCACACTGCGAATTTGACCGACTCGCAATACTTCTCGAATTTTCTTTACGTTAATACCGTAAACTTCAGAATCAAGCCTGAACAAAACACAACGAACGGTTGGACTAATAAAATCTTCATCATCAAGTTCTCCTTGATCAGAAAATAATCCATTACGTTGTCTTGCAGAAGTTTGCATCGCCATTTACTTCCCCTTATTGGAAACGTTGTACCAGGCCTGGTAAATCAAGAATTAATGCGATACTACCATTACCTGTAATGGTTGCACCGGCATAACCATCGACTTTTTGTAACATAATTCCTAGTGGTTTGATTACCACTTCTTCTTGGCCATTTACTTGTTCAACGACCAAACCGACTCGTTGATTGCCAATGGCAACAATTACAACCTTGTCGCCCTTATGAGCTTCAGCCTGAGAGCCGGGAGAAAGCCAGTTGGCTAAGAAAAACAACGGAATGCTCTTTTCACGCAACCTCACCATTTTTTGGCCGTCAATATTGTTAGTTTTGCGTTCGTCATAATCAAAAATTTCTTGCACGCTCGTCAAAGGAATCGCATAACTATCATGTCCGAACGAAACCATAAGTGTCGGCAATATGGCTAATGTCAGCGGCACACGAATACTAATATGAGTACCTTGTCCAACAGCTGAGTCAATATCAATACTGCCGTTTAACTTAGTGATCATATTTTTGACCACATCCATTCCGACACCGCGACCCGAAATATCACTTACAACATCAGCAGTAGAAAAACCTGCCGCCATAATCAACATAAAAGCTTGTTTGTCATCGAGTTGATTGGCCGCTGCTTCATCCATCATGCCTTTTTCAACGGCTTTTCGACGCAACACCACAGGATCCATGCCTTTGCCATCATCCGTAATGGATAGCAAAATATGATCACCTTCCTGTTCTGCGGCCAAAATAACCTTACCAACTTTTGGCTTACCGGCAGTTAAGCGAACATCCGGCATTTCAATCCCATGATCTACTGAATTACGTACCAAGTGCACCAAGGGATCAGCCAATGCTTCAACCAAGTTTTTATCTAAGTCGGTTTCTTCGCCTTTAAGTTCAAGTTCGATATCTTTCCCTAACTTACGTGCTAAATCACGTACAACACGTGGGAACCGGCCAAACACTTTTTTAACCGGTTGCATACGAGTTTTCATAACCGAGTTTTGTAAATCAGTTGTCACGTGATCAAGATTTGCTACTGCATTAGAAATTTCTTCAAGGCTGGCGTCTGATGAACGTAAGGTCAATAAGCGGTTACGAACAAGAACCAACTCGCCAACCAGGTTCATAATTTCATCTAAACGACGTGTATCAACACGCACCGTTGATTCAGCGGTATTTTTTGCCGCTTTATTATCGTCACCATCATCGTCTTGAGCGGGTTTTGAAGGTTTTCTTTCCACTGGTTTAGGCGCAGCGACAGTTGGTTTGGCGTCAGGCACTGGCACTGAAACATCCGCCCCCATGATTTGATCACGCTGTGCTAATAAGGCTTCAAACTCATCATCGGTAATATCACCATCTGGATCGACGTCCTCTGCCAAAGCCAATTTTGGCGCCGTTTTTTTCTGCGGTTGTTCAACAGTTAAATCTGCACGCTGTGCCAATAAGGCTTCGAACTCTTCATCTGTCATATCACCATCTGGATCAACACCTTCCGGTAAGGAAAGTTTTGCCGCTACCGGTTCAACTGAACCGGTTATTTGTTCACGTTGTGCCATAAGGGCTTCAAACTCTTCATCCGTCATATCACCATCTGGATCAACACCTTCTGGCAATGTTAACGCTACTTCTACCATAGGGGATTTCTGCACAGCTGCAGCCACATCTGACTCTACAACCGGTGCGGCATTTTGGGTACCTTTGGTAATAGCATCCAACTCTGCTAATAAAACAGGATCAGACTCTTCAAACTCACGCTCACCATCATTCAACATGCCAATCATCTGGCTAATTTTGTCGAATGCTCGCAGAATGACATCTGCAACGGCAGCATCATAGGCTACATCTTGATTACGAATTTTATCGAATACGTTTTCAGCACGATGACACACTTCAACCAAAGGCATGACACCTAAGAAACCGGCACCACCTTTAATGGTGTGAAATCCTCTGAAAATTGAGTTTAAGAGATTGGAATCATCTGGAGAGTTTTCTAGGTCAACCAACTGCTCATTGAGCTGATCCAACAACTCGGTGGCCTCAACCAAAAAATCCTGTAAAATTTCCTCATCCACGGTGCATTCCTCACTTAAAAGCTCAAATTAGCTTGCATCCCACTTGCCATACATAAGCAATGAACGTGCCACAAAAAAAAACAAAAGACTTGATATTAAACAATGGCTTGATAAACAAAGCTGTAAGAATTCAGCATGACGGCTAACTTTTTACAGTCCCATTTGGCTCAATAAATCATCTACATCTTCCTGACCGGACAATGCATCAACTTGGCTTGCCTTGGTAACGTTTGGCCCGATACCTTGCAGCTCACTACTTCGTTTATCACTATCATCACGCGCTGGAACCTTTTCTAAATCATGACCTGAACGATCTACCAAATCCAATAAACTTCTTTCAAATGAAGCCATAACAAACATAATACGATTGAGCACTTGCCCGGTCAGGTCTTGGAACGACTGAGCCATCATAATATTGGTAATATCATTCGAAGCACTGTCAATTAACTCAATTAATTCCGCTTGCTCTGGCAAGCCGAAGCTGGTTACTTTTTCATTCATGACATCCAACTTTGTCATAAGACTTTCTGACGCAGCCAATGTTTTAGAACTTGCCTCCTCAGTCTTTTGTAAGACATATTGCAAGCGCTCAGTGACATCAGGCAAATCATGCTTTACATGTTGTAGCAATATTGTATCTTCGCCCAAGGTATTCAACGTATCATGCAAATTGGCGGTTACTTTCCCGAGTGCTTGATATAACTCATGATCTCGCATTTGAGTAATTCGATCCAACTGAGCCGCTGCCGCTATTTGATCACCTGCTTCCAAATCCTCTAAAAGCATTTGAACATCACTAATACTAATATTCGTTACAAAAGACACACTGCACCTCAATAGGCTAATTGAACAATGCTGCATTATTGTATCCGCAGAATTAACAAGTCAATCTGGCTAGATAAACAAGCAACGTCTAGATGAAAGTTTACACTTAAGGAGTTTGAGCGATTAGGTCATTTTAATCGCTCAATTGATTGAATGATTATTGTTGTGAGCGTTGAGCAACGCGTTCAAAAATCTTTTGAATTTTTTCGTTTAATGTCGCTGCCGTGAAAGGTTTCACGATATAACCATCTACACCGGCTTGAGCAGCCTCAAGAATCTGGCTACGTTTTGCCTCTGCTGTAATCAGCAAGAAAGGCGTATCCTTGAGTTTTTCATCTGCGCGCACATTTTTTAGTAATTGCAACCCCGTCATTTGCGGCATATTCCAATCACTCACGATAAAATCATATTTTCCGGTTTGAACCATAGGCCAAGCGGTCGCACCATCGTCAGCTTCATCAAAGTAATTAAACCCAAGTTCTTTCAATAGATTTTTTACAATTCGACGCATGGTAGAGAAATCATCTACCACCAAAATTTTCATGTCGCGATTGATTTGCATTCTTCAAGTCCTGATGTATAAATTTTCGTTATTCTAACACGCTAAATCCAATCTGATAACTTAGATCTTATGCGTTTGATAGCCTGACTATGGATTTGGCTCACCCTAGATTCACTGACATCGAGCACTTCACCTATTTCTTTAAGGTTCAACTCTTCGTCATAATATAACGCCATAACTAACTTTT
This sequence comes from Thiomicrospira sp. UBA5634, assembly GCA_002421475.1. Taxonomy (GTDB): domain Bacteria; phylum Pseudomonadota; class Gammaproteobacteria; order Thiomicrospirales; family Thiomicrospiraceae; genus Thiomicrospira. Next base: position 8,231 of record DIJW01000160.1, read on the forward strand.
CCTTTTCAGGCAATTCGGAAATTGTAAGTGCCAAAGCCTGCTGGAAGCGTTCATCTGTAATTTCGCGCAATGGAGATTTTACGTGACTATCAATTTGATCTTCAGATAAGTCTTCTTGATCCGGTTCATCAATTGACAATAAACTTGCACTACTCGTATCCTGCAAAATCTGATGATACTCTTGCAAAGTAACACCGAGCTCTTCTGCAACTTCACTGTCATGAGCTTCACGTCCAAGGCGCATTTCAACATTCGACATGGCCTCACTGACCTCGCGAGATTTGCGATGCACTGAGCGAGGAGTCCAATCACCCTTTCGGATTTCATCCAGCATGGCGCCGCGGATGCGGATGCCTGCATAGGTTTCAAAACTTGCCCCCTGATTAGCATTGTATTTCTGTAATGCTTCAATTAATCCGATGACCCCAGACTGAATTAAGTCCTCAACAAAAACACTGCTTGGTAAACGCCCTTTTAAATGGTAGGCAATTTTTTTCACTAGTGGCAAATAGCGCTCTACTTCATCCATTGGGTTTTCATAGGCACTTTGCACTTGAGTGTACAAACTAGCTCCATTCATAAACTCGCGCTCCGTCAATGACTATGGCGTTTGAACAAGTTTTCAACAAAAAACTGTAAATATCCGCTAGCACCGGTTGGTACAGGCCATGTCTGCAACTTTTTCGCCATATCACGAAAAGCCTGTGCTGAAGGGCTGGCAGGCTGGCTCAATGTTACCGGAATCTGTTTTTGCACTGCATCTCGCAGAGCTTGATCAAACGGTACAGTACCAAAATAATCTATGTGTACTCGTAAAAACTGTTCACAAACACGTGAAAACTTCTCATACAGACGCTGACTATGCGCTGGTGAACGGCTCATATTTGCTACCAATCTAAAACGACTTACCTGATAATCTCGGCTCAAAACCTTAATTAGCGCGTAGGCATCAGTTATTGATGCCGGTTCATCACAGACCACAACAATCACTTCTTGTGCTGCACGACAATAACTGACCACACTGTCCGCAATGCCGGCCGCAGTATCAACAATCAGCACATCAAGCTCATCCGACAGCTCAGAAAATGCATTAATAATGCCGGCATTTTCACGCGCACTGAGTTGTGCCATACGTTTCACCCCGGATGCTGCCGGAATGATTTTGATTCCGCCAGGACCATCCACAATCACTTCACGTAATGTTTTTTCACCATCTAACACATGTGACAAATTATATTTTGTCTGTAATCCGAGCATAATATCAACATTAGCCAAACTCATGTCCGCATCCATCAACAGAACGCGACCCCCGAGTTTACTTAATGATATTGCCAAGTTAACTGACACATTGGTTTTACCCACACCACCCTTACCACTGGCAACCGTTATCACTCGAACGGGCTTTTGCGTTACTTGCTTAAGTGAACCTGTTTCATGTTTAGACTGCGCACCTTGGCGCATCGCTCTTAATCCGGCCGCTTGATCATTGAGCATTTGAAATCTCCTTGCCCATGCCGATTCTAAACAACAGGTCTTGATCAATATTGTTATTCTGCTGACCCAATACAATGGCACGGTCAATCAATTCGACTGCCGTTAATTTTTGTAAATCTTCTGGGACACGCTGTCCAACAGAGACATAAGCCATTGGTAATTGTGATTCAATTAACACACTAATAACATTTCCTAACTGTAGTGCTTCATCTAATTTAGTCAAAATACAACCCTGCAATTTTACTCTGCCAAACGAATGCACAATATCGCGCATAACATTTAGCTGCGTTGCCGCTGATAAAACCAAATAATTACGCACTGTTTCAACACCACCATGTCCTGATGTTAACTGCTGTGATAATTGTAAGTCTCGCTGACTCATACCTGCGGTATCAATCAATACCAAGCGTTTCATATTAAGAGAGTTAAGCAAGGCGTATAACTCCCCCTGAGTATTAGCAACATAAACAGGAACACCGATCAATTCCGCAAACGTTTTAAGCTGCTCCTGAGCACCTATTTTGTAACAATCCGTTGTAATCAAAGCTAATTGATTGGCACCATAACGCATCACAAACCGACTGGCTATTTTAGCAATTGTAGTTGTCTTACCCACACCGGTTGGACCAACTAACGCGACAATACCGCCACGCTCAACAATATCTCTATCATGCTGCGGGACTCGCGATTCCATATCCTGCAGAATAAACGACCAGGCCTGATCATCCTCACCTTCTTGCAGTCGAACCAACTCCTGACTAAGTTCCCAACTTAAACCCAAACCCATTAAACGCTTAATTAAGCCCACTTTGTTCGGCTTCGCTAACTCTGAATGCCCCCAAGCTAAACCTGACAATTGTTGCTCTAGCAAACTACGTACCGCTTTTAACTCTTGTGACATTTTATCCAGTTCAGAGGACTGAATAGTCGGCGATGATTGTTCATAATAACGATCAATCGCCGGTACTTGATAAGTTGAAACAGCCTTTGACTTAGCTTCTGCTTGACGACGGGCAATCGCTTCAGGATCAGTCGCAGCAACGACTTCGACACCTTCAGCAACTGTACGGGTTGATAAAATAACCGCTTCCAACCCTTGCTCTTCACGAACTTGAGCCATCGCTTGACGCATGGTAGGTGCAAGATAACGTTTAATTTTCACAATTTAATCCTTGCCATTATCCATTACCTACATTGGCAACGACACTTATCTGACGATTTTCGGGGACTTCTGAATAAGCCAAAATGTGCAAACTTGGCAAGCTGAATTTAAATAAGCGCGCCAACTGGGCACGAATTTGAGGCGCAACTAACAAAACAGCAGCTTGTCCAGACATTTCGACTTTTTGCGTCTCTTCTCTTAGCGTTGAATGTAAACGTTCCGCCAGGCCTGGTTCTATTGCAAGTTGTCCATCAGGAGCACCCTGAGTCGCTTGTAATAATAACTGTTCTAAACTTGGCTCAAGCGTAATTACTTTTAACTCACCATTCATACCAGCAATGTCTTGAATAATTGATCGACCTAACGCGGTACGCACATGCATCGTCAACTGCGATGGCTCCCGTGTCTGTCCGGCTTTATTTGACAAAGCTTCAACAATTGTACGCATATCACGAATAGATACTTTTTCTTCTAAAAGGTTTTGCAGCACCTTGACCAATACCGCCAATGATAGTTGGGCTGGAATTAACTCATCAACCAACTTAGGAGACGTTTTTCTTAACTTATCAAGTAATTGCTGTGCTTCATCAAAGCCCAATAACTCATATGCATAATCTTGAATAACTTGACTGACATGTGTGGCAACAACCGTACTGGCATCAACAACGGTATAACCAAGAGCTTGAGCCTGATCTCGTTCATTTGGATCAATCCAAACAGCTTCTAACCCAAAAGTTGGATCACGAGTTGGTGTGCCCGCGATATCACCATAAACTTGACCGGGATTAATTGCCATTTCACGATCCGGTAACACCTCCCCTTCCCCAGAAGGCACTCCCATTAGCATGATTCTATACTGATTGGGTTTTAAGTCCAAGTTGTCACGAATATGCACCGGAGAGATCAAAAAACCTAATTCCTGCGATACTTTTCGCCGAACCCCGCGAATACGTTCAAGCAATTGACCATTTTGCGATTGATCCACCATCGGTATCAAACGATATCCAACTTCTAACCCCAAAACATCTACCGACTGAACATCATCCCAGTCCAGCTCAGTCGGCTTCGAGTCCTCCATAATTTCCGGCTCTAATTGTGAACCAGACTGGGCGACTATCTGTTGCTGTTTACGGTGGATAAAATAAGCACCCAATCCGGCAATCGCCGCAAAAGATAAAAAAGCAAAATTTGGCATACCCGGAATCACACCCATAATGCCAACAATTCCCGCCGTCACCCCCAATGCTTGAGGACTTGAAAACATTTGAGCCTCTAACTGCTCACCCATGTCTGCTTTATCACTGGAAACGCGAGTGACGATAATCGCTGTTGCGGTTGACAACAATAAAGCCGGGATTTGCGCGACCAAACCATCGCCAATAGTTAATAGGGTATAGATTTCAACCGCTTCACCGAATGGCAGACCGTGCTGACCTACCCCGATTGCAAAACCACCGATGATATTAATAAACAAAATAATAATACCGGCAATAGCATCACCACGAACAAACTTACTGGCACCATCCATAGAACCATAAAAGTCGGCTTCCATCGTAATTTCTTTACGACGTGCTTGTGCCTCTTCCTGTGTGATTAAGCCCGCATTTAAATCGGCATCTATTGCCATTTGCTTACCCGGCATCGAATCCAAGGTAAAACGTGCACTTACTTCAGCAACACGTCCAGCACCTTTGGTAACTACAACAAAGTTAATCACAACCAAAATGGCAAACACAACCAAACCGACCGCGAAGTTTCCGCCAATTACAAACGCACCGAACGCCTCAATTACTTTTCCAGCGGCATCACCGCCATTATGCCCTTCCAGCAAAATGACTCGAGTTGATGCGATATTAAGCGCCAGACGAAATAAAGTTGTGATAAGAATAACGGTAGGAAAAACGGCAAAATCTAACGGCCTTTTAGCATAAACCGTCACCATTAAAACAACGAGCGAAATGACGATGTTAAATGTAAAAAAAACATCCAGCAATATAGCCGGCAAAGGCACAGTAATCATGCCAAGAAGTGCCAAAATGACAATAGGAGCGCCTAACCCCCGAACAAACCATTCCTTAGCTTTTTTTAATAGTTGCTGAATATCCATTATGATCCGATAAATTAACGCTCTGTTTTAAGCTCTGGGGGAATCTCTAACTCTTCCAAATTCAGTGGTTTTGTTGGTTTATTATCGCGTAATCCAAACACATAGGCCAATACAGCCGCAACCGCTTTAAAAAGTGGTTCAGGGATTGGTTGATCGACCTCGGCATTATAGTACAAAGCACGCGCCAGTGGTGGCGCCTCAATAATTGGAATATTGTGTTCTTGCGCGATAGTTCTAATTTGCGCTGCCATAAAATCAGCGCCCAGTGCCAATACCACTGGTGCTCGCATTGAATCAGCCTCATATTTCAACGCAACGGCAAAGTGGGTTGGGTTAGTGATAACCACATCTGCTTCAGGGACTTGCTGCATCATTCTACGTTGCGACATTTCTCGCTGTATTTGACGAATACGCGCCTTAACTTCTGGATTACCCTCTTGTTGTTTATATTCCTCTTTTACTTCTTGCTTGGTCATTTTTAACTGATTGGCATGCTGCCATATTTGAAATGGTACATCTATCGCCGCGATAATAATCAAAGCAAGACTGACGAAAATAAAGGCTTCTACAATAATTTGTGCTGAATGTCCGAGCGCACTATGTAATGACTCTGTGCCAAGTGCAATAACATCGTCATAAACATTCCACAAAAATAACACCGCTACGCTTAATACCAAACTAAATTTCGCTAAGGCCTTCAGCAACTCCATTAACGCCTGGCTTGACACCATACGTTTAAGACCCGCCACCGGATTAAGTTTGCTTAATTTGGGAGACATCGCTTGAGTACTAAAGTTAAAACCACCCAACAATGACGAGCCGACAATCGCAACAAAAACCATCAATAAAAAGAAAGGCAACAACATAAAAATGGCCGCCATTGTCATGCCTAAAATCAAGTCGAGCATTTTTTTCAAATCATACGCATGATCGCGCTCAAGACTTAAACCACTCACTGTAATAGTCTGAAAAGACTGCATTATGTCCTGACCATAAAAATACAAAAATAACGCGGCCGAAATTACCATTAAAAAAGTGGTCAACTCCCTAGAACGCGCAATTTGTCCTTTTTCGCGCGCTTCTCGAAGTTTTTTCTCGGAAGGTTCTTCAGACTTTTCCTGACCGTCTTCGCTTTCAGCCATAGTAGTTATCTAATCTAAGATGAAGTTAATTGCAGTTGATCAATCGTTTCAATTGCACGACTAAGCAGTTCTTGTAAATGAGGCAAAATCAGCGGTGTAATAAATATCAACATTAACAACCCCGCCATCAGCGTAATAGGAAAACCTACCGCAAAGATATTTAATGCGGGTGCGGCTCGGGTAATACCGCCAAACGCGATGTTAATCAAAAGTAATGCTGTAATTGCTGGCAAGGCCACCAAAACACCGGCTGCAAACATATTTGAGCCAAATAAATATACCAACTTAAGACTATCTAAGGTCAAAAAATTAGCCCCAACCGGTAAATGATTGAAACTTTCCACTACGGCATGAATCACCATTAAATGTCCATTAAGTGCTAAAAATAACAGTGTCACAATAATTGTAAAATACTGTGATACAACCGGAGACTGCATACCACTTCCCGGATCAACCATTGATGCAAATGCTAAACCCATCCCCATCGCGATGAGGTGACCGGCAACAACAAAGGCTTGAAACACAACCAAAAAAATAATCCCCATCGCCAAACCAATTAAAACCTGCTGCAGCATGTAAAGCAAACCTAACCATGTAAACGGATCAACCGCAGGCGGCAACACCAGCATGGGAGCAACAACCAACGTAATCATGAGAGTTAAGATTAGACGTGAACGAACAGGTACGGTACGCATACCAAAAAGAGGAATAACAGACAACATAGCGCCAATACGAACGAAAGGCCAAAAATACAAGCCTATCAACTGCAAAAATTCTTGATAGGAAAAACTCATCACTAGCCTATCATGGCGGGAATATTCATATAAAGCTCACGAGTAAATGATACCAGCGTATTTAGCATCCAAGGCCCCATAATCACCAAAGCTATCCCAACAACAGCTAACTTAGGAATAAAACTTAACGTCATTTCGTTAATTTGGGTTGCGGCCTGAAACATACCAATTAACAAACCAATCAACAACGCAGGAATTAACAAAGGTGCTGAAAGTAACGCGGTAACTTCTAGCATCTGTTGTCCAAGTGTTAAAACCATTTCTGCTTGCATTTATATCCCTCCTGCAACGACAAAACTATTTGCCAGAGTTCCTACTACCAATGCCCAGCCATCAATTAACACAAACAACATTAACTTGAACGGCAATGAAATAATCATAGGTGATAACATCATCATCCCCATCGACATTAATAAACTTGAAATCACCAAGTCGATAATCAAAAAGGGAATAAAAATCATAAATCCGATCTGGAAAGCTGTTTTTAACTCGCTCGTCATAAAAGCCGGTACAAGAACTCGTAAAGGTACATTTTCTGGTAATTCAAGTGTAACTTCGGCCATTTCTGCAAACATCGCCAAATCGTCTTCACGAGTTTGTTGAATCATAAACTGATGCATCGGAACAACTGCACGCTCAACAGCCACTTTAAAATCAATTTGCTCTTCAAGATAAGGCTCAACGGCTGTCTCATAAATTCGGTCTAATACCGGAGCCATAATGAATAAGGTTAAAAATAAAGCTAAACCAATTAATACTTGGCTTGAAGGGGTTTGCATGGTTCCCAGTGCTTGACGCAATAATGACAATACAATAATAATGCGCAAAAAGGAGGTAGTCGCAATTAATACTGCCGGTAACAGAGTTAGTCCCGTCATCAACAGTAATATCTGCAAGGTTAAACTATAGTCTTGATTTCCTTGAGCATCGGTTTCGACCGTAAAGGCAGGAATACCCGGCATAGCAAAAGATGCTAGCGGTGTAAAAGATAACAGCAGAAATATAAGAAAATTAACTGTTTTCACCAGTTCGTCTTTGCTTTAGCGCTTCTTGAAGTCGTTGAGAAAAAGTAGTTGAAATTGACGCGACATTATTATGCTCGACCTCAATCGGCACTTCAAGTCTATGTAACAGTGAAATATGGCTCGTTGTCACACCTACCAATAATTGTTCATCACCAACCTGAAGCAACAAAATTCGTTCACGCTGACCCACCCCAAGCGCTCCCAAAATCCGAAGATGCCCTTCCAGTGAGCCACTAATCCGACCATAACGCTTCAAAATCCACGCAGAAACAAAAATAATCAACAATACTAATAGCAAAGAAACCAAAATTTGCCCTAGATAGTCACCAGGCCTGGTGGATGCAGTTCCGACTACCGGAGCGGTTTCCGCTGAAAAAGCAATCACCGAAAACAGCAACAACCCAATCATTAACAAGCCTGACTTAACACTAATCAGTTTCATTTTAGCTTTTTAATCCGCTCTTGAGGGCTAATCACATCTGTTAATCGCACACCAAACTTATCGTTTACGACAACCACTTCACCGTGTGCGATCAATGTGCCGTTAACCAACAAGTCAAGTGGCTCACCAGCTAAGCGATCCATCTCAACAACTGAGCCTTGAGTGTAAGACAATAAATTGCGAATCGAAACTTTAGCGCGTCCAATTTCAAGTTGTAGCGTTACCGGAATGTCCAACAATACGTCAAGATCCACTTTATTTTTTGCATCCCCACGATCACTTGACAAAGCTTCAAAAGTGGCCGAATCTAACTTGCCATCTTTGGTTGCCATCGCATCTTTTGACGCTTCTGCCTGAGCCTGTTCACTTAGTGCACTACCCCAAGGATCGTCCGCATTTGCTTCTGCTTCTGCCTGTTCGTTAAGGGCATCACCCCAAGCATCTAATTCATCTTTTTCACTCATTGTACCAGTCCTTCACGTTATCGATCATACGTTCCTGATAAGCAGGATGATGTAGAATTTGTTCTATCTTAACGGCCTTTTTATCATCACTGATACCTACCTTACCTCTAACAAGTGCAATATCTTCTGCCTTAATGGTCACTTGTTTAGGCATTTCTATTGGAATAATGTCACCTTTTTCCATTTTCATCAGGTCACTCATGTTCATTGCGACTTCCGCTAATGTAACACTCAGTGTAACCTCAATGTTTTTTGCCTCTTCACGCAATGTTTTCGACCATCTGTTATCCGTCTCGCCTTGAAGGT
>DIJW01000012.1 GCA_002421475.1 Thiomicrospira sp. UBA5634
AAAACTGCCAAAAATCCGCATTGTGGCGTTCGGCATAGGTTTGACTAATCATTTGGCGCGCAAAATCGCCATCACCACCGTGATGACGCAAGATTTGTTGCTGGGTCTTTTCCATGTTTTTCCCTCGACGGTTTTTGAGCCACTATAATAACGGCTTTTGACGGTGAGATTAAGGACAAGAAGATGAGTGGATTACCAAACTGCCCAAAATGTGGCTCGGAATATACTTACGAAGACGGCGAAATGTACGTTTGCCCGGAATGTGCACACGAATGGCCAAAAAATGCGGTCGAAGAAACTAATGAAAAAGTCTATCGCGATGCCAACGGTAATGTGCTGCAAGATGGCGATACCGTCACCGTGATTAAAGATTTGAAAGTCAAAGGTTCATCGTTAGTGGTAAAAGTCGGCACCAAAGTGCGCAATATCCGTTTAGTGGACGGCGATCACGACATCGACTGCAAAATCGACGGTATCGGCCAGATGGGCTTAAAAACCGAGTTCGTGAAAAAGGTGAATGAGTAACATCAAGGGGGTAGCGTTCAAACGCTACCCTACCTCCCCAAGTTCAATCGCTATTCATCATACTTACCGCGAATAAGCCCATCGAAAAAAACCTCGCCATCTAACGTCTGACTATCCGCAATAACTTGCTGAGCATTGAAAAACCGCGCCTGTAATAACGAAGTTTTAATCTCATCAACATTCTCTGAAGTCGAATCCACTGCAACGTGCGTTTGAGCTTCCGATACACTCAAAACTAAATCCGCTTCGGTGACTGAAAATTCGTCGTTCATTTCGGCGATATGCTGTTGCAGTTGCGGTGAACTTTGAATGGCTTGCGCCGCTTCAACCATCGCTTGTAATGCCAAAGCTTGCTGGACTTGTTTGACGTAACGTTGTGTTGGCGCGTTCAATTCGTTTTCCGTTCCCCAAGAGCTAAGCCATTGTGCAACGTGCTGCCCTTCTATTAACTCGCCGGAACGCACACCTTCCAAAGCCTCTAGGGTTTCTGTCCAACGCTGATCATCACTATTTTGACGTTCTATATAATCCTTAATCGCTTGATTTATCAGGTCGTTTTTACTTCTGTCTAGCTTTTGCGCCAAGGCTTCAAGTGCTGAAACCAATTCATCATTTAAACGCACACTGATAACACTCATTTTTGGCTCCACAGGTAGTATGTACCACAACCAGGCCTGGTTGTTTAATTAATAGCCATAACGCTAAATGATATTTATCAATAGGTTATAGCAATTTTTAACAGCATGCGACTCCAAGCTCTAACAGTAAATCAGACTTATGGCGCTAACGTTTAAGCTATGCGGCACAAGGAGCGTCTGAACGCGCACCTAGTTAGGCGCTTCACCATATTCTTCTGATCTCTACTTTATTCAAAGCATCTTCTATCCTTGCTGCAATCTCTTTATGTTCTGTATTTTTACAGGCTCTTGTAGCATCAAGCATTAATGATTTTAATTTCTTATAGAATGCGAGATAAAGCTCGTCATCCAGCTCCGTTCTAGATTCATATATAGTGAAGGTGTGGGTCTCTAAACCATCAATCCAAGCATTTAATTTACTTGGGTTTGCGCTCATAGTCTTCAAAAATGCTTCGGGCGACTGAACAAGTGATTTTGATAACTCAGTTCCTATTTCTTGAACTGCGGCACCATCCCTTTTCTTCCAGTCCTCAATTAGTTGTGGGACTGTGGTTTCACCCAAACGATCTTCTAAAGCACCGAGAATTCGTGGCCCAAAATCCATGGCCCAACCAAATGCCGAATCTTCAACTTTTGCACCATGCGCAGCTTGGTTTAGCAGTGGTATAAGATCCCGGATAGCAGCAGCTTCTTCATGAGAGAGCACGCCTGTTTTTTCTAACGATCGAGTAAAACTATTTACACCATTCCCATGCGTTTTTACTTTCCGCTTTTCCAGTAAATCTTTAAGACGAGATTCAATTTCAATTCTTAGCCCAGACAATGCTAAATTTGGATCATCACCAGATACTGCCTGAAACGAATACTGATGCTTTTGCATCGGCCTCAGAACTTGCTCTTGAGAAATAAGACCTGACTCTTCAATCTTTTTTTCTGCTCTTTCTAGGTCTTGGTACTCAACTTTTACACCACCTGGTAATTCAACGCTCTTAAACAGAGGACCTAGCCAAGGGAGAACTGCGATACTCAATAAAGTGACAGTGATTGCATCTATTTTTATTTCAGGTAACCAAGCATGTCCTGCAGCCAACAGGACTGCGATTGCTGTGATTATTATTTGTATGTCACGTGGTCTCATATTAATATCCCTAACGTTTAAGCTAATCAGCAGCGCGTTAGCGCAGTCGAATTGAGTGTTTTGTTAGGCATTGTATTTTTTGATTAAAAAATAACACATAGAAGAGCACATATTTCGCCCTAGCCGAACAAACTCTTCATGACTAAAACCAAGTGGAACATGAGCTCCATTGCTGATAAAAGTGAATATCGATGCAAGCGCATTTTCTTCTTTTTGATCTATGAAACCATCGGTTTTTAGATAGTTAAGCGAAGGCCCCCAACTATTACCGCCACCTGTAAAGCTAAACCCTTTGGAAGAAGCAATTTCTCTTACAAGCGTTTCAAGAGCAATCCGGATATTTGTTAAGCTACCATTATAGTCAGGCTGTGCTTTTACATAATCGTCAGCAGATGCCTTAATTGCGCGTTTTATATCATCTTTATTATGCAATTCTGAATCATCCAATTCTTTTAATAACCCATCTTCAACTGGTTCGTGCCCCTCGAAATTGGGATCAAGAGCTTCAACTTCTTCATCATTAACCTGGTATCCGTCAAGCAATAATGCCTTTTTTAGACTTGAATAATGGTCATCAAATTTGTATTTAGGTGATGTTGCATTTTTCAATGTTTTGTTTGTACGGATTACCTCAAGAAGCAAGTCGGACAAAACTTCCTCTGATAAGGAAATGATTTCATTATTAATAAGCACAGGAGAAGATACTGCGTCTGGATCACAAGCAAACTTTTCGAAAACAACTCGGATTACTGATCCATCTATAACATTCAACAACTGACTTAATGATACTTTTGTTCTTTTAGATACCTGCATATTTTCCCTAAAATTTCTTGGTGCCTATCGACCAAACTCAGCCGTCCGAAAACCTCGCAACGGTTTTTTGGGTCGGCTGGAGTGCCTTGTTGAGCCTATATGCCAGCACGCTGCATAAGCGTTGCAGCAGTGGTGCTGTTAACGGTGGCATAGTTATTAGAACCCCTTTTTTGCTGTACAAAGTGAATGTTGTATTGAGGTGACAGTGCACTAACCCAGCCTACGGTCATTCCTCTTGTACGGCATGCGCAAAAAATAACATCGCAGTTGGCTGCAGCAAAAGTAGAAAGTGTGCTCTGCAGACGTGACCCTGGATCCCCCTGACTTTCTATGCCGACAACCAAGCCGTTGACTCCACTTATAATGACAGCAAGATCAGCTGTGCCGTTATGAACTCGTTGTACAGTTGCTGCTGGATATTTTGAACACACCGCATTGTAAAGGCTTACAAGTGTGGTTGATTTTCCGCTGTTACTAGGCCCTTGCAACGCAAATACATCTCGCATTTATTCTCCTTCTTTAAGGCCCAATGTTTAGTATAAGGCGCTTTTGCCTTGTCTTTTGTATTGAAGTGGTTTTCAGGTTTTTATGCGTTTGTAATGACTTATAAGCCTGTCTTTGTGAAAAACACTTTTAAGCATACTACACCAAAGAAACCGCTATTGATGTTCAGAAAATTGAGTTGACTCAATAACAGGCATGAATTATCCACCACCCAACTTACCCGCGAGCATGGCGCGGATATTGGCCATAAAGGCGTTGCCGTGTTCTTTGACTTCTTCTTTCGATAGTTCGACGCCGGGTTTGCCTTCCCAGTGCAGGGCGTCTTGCGGCAGTTCGCTGAGGAATCGACTCGGATCACACGGCGTATCTTCGCCGTATTTGCGGCGTTTTTGCGCATAGGTGATAGTGAGGGTGCGTTGGGCGCGGGTGATGCCGACATACGCCAAGCGGCGTTCTTCTTCCAGGCCTGGTGATTCGAGGTTTTGTTTGTGCGGTAGCATTTCTTCTTCCACACCAATCAAAAACACATGCGGAAACTCCAAGCCTTTTGAGGCGTGTAACGTCATCAGACTGATCATATCGTGATCTTTTTCTTCTTCGTTACGCTCCATAATGTCCATCAGCGTCATGTGCGACACGACTTTGGCAAGTTTAAGCTCGTCGCCATCTTCGTCATGCGCTTTGGTAACAATGCGCTCAATCCACAACACCAGATCACGCACGTTTTCGATGCGGCGTTCGGCGGCCTTAACCGACGAGGTACTTTCCATCAGCCAATTGTCGTATTCGATTTTATCCAGCACCGAACGCACAAACGCTACCATGTCTTTGCCTTCGACCACTTCGGCTTCTTTGACCCATTCGAGCAACATCGCGCCAAAATGCTGCACGCGTTTGAGCGACTTTTCCGATAACACTTGGGTGAGGCCAAATTCTTGGGTGGCATCGAACAGGCTGATACCGCGATTGGTGGCGTAGGTGGCGAGTTTTTCCAGTGACCCGGCACCGATTTCGCGGCGCGGGGTATTGATGATGCGCAGAAAAGCGGCATCGTCGTCGGGGTTCACAATCAGTTTGAGATACGACATGACGTCTTTAATCTCGGCGCGCTCAAAAAACGATTGGCCGCCGGATAAGATATACGGCAGGTTTTGTTCGCGCAACGCGCGTTCAATTAACCTGGCCTGGTGGTTGCCGCGATACAGAATCGCATAATCGCGGTTTTTGGTTTTGTACTTAAACTTATGCACAATAATTTCCGACACCACACGTTCGGCTTCCTGATTTTCATTGGCACAAGCAATAATATGGATCGGGTCACCCAAGCCCATTTCGCTCCAGAGTTGTTTTTCAAACACGTGCGGATTATTGGAAATTAGTTGGTTGGCGCTGTTCAGAATGCGTTGGCTGGAACGATAATTCTGCTCCAACTTGACCAAATGCAAACCCGGGAAATCTTGTTGTAATAATGCGAGGTTTTCCGGTTGCGCGCCGCGCCAAGCGTAAATCGACTGATCATCGTCGCCTACCACGGTCAATTTACCGTTCAGCCCGACCAATTGGCGCACCAATTGATATTGCGCGGCGTTGGTGTCTTGGTATTCGTCCACCAGCAGATAACGCACTTTGTTTTGCCATTTTGTCAAAATATCCGGGTTTTCATTAAACAAGCGCACCGGCAAACCAATCAAATCATCAAAATCCACCGCGTTATAAGCGTGCAATTGTTTTTGATACGCGCCATACAAGCGCGCCCGCGCTTGCGCCATCGGGTCTTCAGCCATTTCCAGCGCGATTTGCGGATCAAGATGTTGGTTTTTCCACGCCGAAATTTCCCACTGCACGCCGTCCAACTCTTCCGGATCAAGATCATTTTTGCGCATTAACTCTTTGAGAATCTGACCAGTGTCCTGCGAATCCATAATCGAAAAGTTGGCTTTGTAATTCAGCGCCTTATATTCCTGGCGAATAATATTCAGCCCGAGGTTATGGAAAGTAGACACATTCAAACCTTTCGCCGGCGTATCAACCATCAATTTACTAACACGCTCTTTCATTTCACGCGCGGCTTTATTGGTAAACGTCACCGCATAAATCTGATGGGGTTTATAGTCGTGCTTACGCACCAAATAGGCAATCTTTTCGGTGATTACGCGCGTTTTGCCACTGCCCGCGCCGGCTAAAACCAACAGCGGCGAGTCAATATGCAAAACGGCTTCTAATTGTCGCGGGTTTAGACTATGCATGTTTGCGCGTGGCATTCCAATGAAAAAGGTACAATATGATAAATCAAAATGACAACAAGAAGGACACAAATGGCCAGCATTGACCAGCTTAAACAAGATTTAGAAATTCGCGCCAACCTGCTTGGCAAGGATTTAGTGTTTCGCAGCACCTGGGGTATTTTCAGCCCGCGCGAAATTGATGCAGGTACCGATTTATTATTGCGCCATTTAGATATTAAAGCCGATGAAATCGCGCTCGACTTGGGTTGCGGTTATGGCCCGCTAGGTTTGGCGATTGCCGCCAATGCACCACAAGGCGATGTTCACATGGTGGATAAAGATTTTATGGCAGTGGAATACGCCAATAAAAACGCGCGTCTTAATGGCCTAAACAACGCTAACGCTTATTTATCCAACGGTTTGAGCAACGTGCCTAAAAACATTCAGTTCACCACCGTGGTGTCGAATATGCCGGCGAAAGTCGGTAAAGAAATGATGAGCATTATGTTGGACGACATTCATCGCCAGCTCGCCCCCGGCGGCCAGTTTGTGGTGGTCACGATTAACGGCTTGCGTGATTATATGAAACGTAATTTCATGGACGTTTTTGGTTATTACGACAAGGTTAAACAAGGCAAAGACTACACCATTTCCAGAACGGTCAAACAGTAGCACCAGGCCTGGTGGTTATTCACTCGGATCGACAAAAGATTGATATAAGCTGGTTTGATGAAGTTTTTGTTGAATCAGCATACTGCCCGGTTGCTCATCTAGCTGCAACCATTGATAAAGCGCGCTAAAAATCTCATCCGCTTGATCGGCATTCACAATCAGCTGCAAAATGTCTTTTTCTTCGTAACTAAGCCGTTCAATATGGCTATGCATGGTTTCACCACGGGCGTGAGAAAAACTAAAGCGTTGCTCACCAAAGGTATCGACCAATTTTTGTGCTAAAACTTGCGCTTGATCCTTTGGCACATAGGCGCGAATCATTTTTTGGCTAACAGCTTCAAGTTTCATCAAGCCTCCTGCTGTAATTTGGCAAGCACATCTTTGGGAATATAGGTCGCGGCTTTTTCCAGTCGGTTGAGCAAAATAATGCCTTTGCCCGGCGTGTCTAAATCGCCGGCTAAATACATGGCTTCAAATACCCGATCTGCCTGCTCATTCGACACAATGACTTCAATCACTTCTTTTTCGGTATCAATCGCCACCCCAAATAATCCGAGGCGTTCTTTGACTCCCATGCCGCGCGCATAATAAACCGTTGCGCCTTGTGCGCCGACTTGTTTGGCGGCCTGAACTATGTCATCGGCGTAACCTTTTTGCACGATACATTGAATTAAACTGACGTCGGTTAGCACCGTAATTTCGCGTTGTTGTGTCATGCTTTAGACTCCAGCGAGCGAGTTTTCCACTCTACCCATAATCCCAATAACAATACCGATAAAATCGGCCCTATCGAAGCCAGCGATAGAATACCAAAACCATCTTCCACCGCTACCGCTTGACTTAAACCGACACCCATTGCCAATACTAATGGTACGGTCACCGGACCGGTGGTAACCCCCGCCGAATCCCAGGCGACATTTACAAACGATTCCGAACTGAGATACGTTAAAACCACCGCCAGTAAATACGCCGGAATAAGAAAATAAGGCAATGGAATGTCAAACAGGATTTTCACCACCCCCAACGCAATTCCAATGCCGACACCCAAGCTGACCGCCCACATCAGCATGGACTTTTTAAACGCACCTTGGGTCAGATTTTCGACCGTCATCCCCAGTGCATTGAGTGCGGGTTCAGCCAAGGTTGCGCCAAAACCGAGAATAAATGCAAACACAATCGTAATCAGCACACCTAAACCATACCAATACAGCGGACTTTGTTCAAAACCACTCAAACTCAAAAACGAGGTCGGTAAAACCGAGCCGGTTTGCGCACCTAAATTCGCCAAACCATAAGTGAGACCGATATTAAAAATCATCATCCCCAGCAAGGTTAAAATCAAACCATATAACACTTCGCCCGGATTTTTTAAGCGCTCTCTTAACAGCCAAAAAAACACCAACGCTAAAAACAATACCAGTGGCACAATCGCTCGCAGCCCTTGCAGAATTTCAACATAGGGTGTTTGTTGATACCACGGCACAACTTGACTCGAGCCGGATTGCAAAACGTGAGCTAAGGTTAGAATTTGCTCGGGGCTATATTGCAGCGCGATATAAAAACTCAATAACAGCACCGCTACAATCGGAAATAAAGACGCCAAAGTAACAATGCCAAAACCGGATAATGAAGTAGAACCTTTACCTGCGGCGGCGGCAATGCCGATACCTAAGGCTAATACCAACGGAACAGTAACCGGCCCGGTTGTAACCGCACCGGCATCCCACGCCAAACCTAATACTTTCGTTAAATGTGGATCACTTAAAGCCCACAGTGTCAAAACCAAAACCGGTAACAACGCGAGATAAATCAACGGCTTTAAACTCCAGCCATATAAAAACCGCAAAGTGCCGACAACCGCCGCTAAGCCGACACCCACACCGACCATCAACACCAACGGCAAGGTATAAAGGTTTAATAACGCATATAAATAGGGGGCTTTTTCCGCCGAGATGCCGGCGCCGACGGCTTGTAACGCACCAATCGCCGGTTCGGCAAACGTAACACCGATACCTAAAATAAACGCGATAGTTAACACCAATGGCAGGGTCGATTTTTGCGGTAGTTTATTGCCGATCATTTCGCCAAATGGCATCAGACCGAGCTTGAGCCCTTCCATAAAAAACATCAGACCCATGATCACCGCAAACAAACCGGCGGTAATCGCCCACGAACCTTCTACTATTTGGCGCAGAATCAATAACTGAAACAAAATGAGATAGAGACCAAGCGGCACAACGGCACGAAATTGCTCAAAAAAACGACGGCCGATATAAGGACGTAATAACCGATATATATCAATACCGCGTAAACGAATCGGACTGGCTTTGACTTTGATAACCTGGCCTAAATCGTCCAACTGCGGCGCGGGGGCTAGATCGTTATAACTCAGCGTGCGTTGATTCAGCTGAATCTGTCGAGATACATCACCGAAACGAACTTGTTTCATAGCTACCCTAAACTAAAGAATAAAAACGGCCAACACCACCAGCAATGCACCATATATCACTAACGCCATTGCATTGGCCTGGAACCAACGGCCAATCGCAGCGACTATTTCACCGGGCGTGTAATGAAAAAACGAGGTAATAAATAAACCAATCGCCAACAAATAAGTAACGCCGGCACAATCAACAGCAGTTCGTACAAAGTCATTTTTGTGCCCAATTTTGTAATAATTCAGCCAACCAGGCCTGGTGATCGTGCGTTTCAACACCGCAAAGTTGCGTGGCGATTAACCACCAGGCCTGGTTGTTTGAGTCGATGAGTTGCTGGAGTTGTGTTTTAGCGTTATTTACCACACTGGCGTTATTTTCTGCCATAAACGCTTGCACCGCAGAATCCAGGCTTTCATCTTCCAATGCAATATAAGCAGCAAATAAACTGTGAAGCTCCGGCCAACGCTGCAAAAACTGCGCTTGCTGCTCCCAATCCATTAATCTTCTTCCTGGTAATCATCCGGTTGCGGAAAAGCGCTCAGCACATAAAAGTCATCGCCTTTACGGACTAACACCACTCTGACCACTAAATTACCCGACAACTCGATACTTTTAACGCCCAAACCATCTCGATTCCACATATCGCGGGTTAAATAACGCCCATGTGTCGGCACACGTGCAAAAAATGCTTGGCGAGCTAAATTGCCTTGCCACCAGCGTGCAACCTGTTCGCGATTACTATTTAACACCGCGTTAATCGAAGCTTCCGCCACTTCTAAACTGCTGAAGGTGGAGACCGTCTGTAATTTTGAGCCGTGCTTTAGACGCAGCACTAAATAGTCATCCGGTTTATCAACATGACGTGCGATGGTATGCCCATCGACTTCATGTTCGTTTAAAAGGATATGTATCGGCTGACGAACATCTCCTAAACTGCCCGGTATCGGTTCAGACGGTCCGCAACCGATCAATAACACACTGACCAGTAATAATCCTAACCACTTTTTCATTCGTACTCCTTTCGACATTTTTAGCCGATATTGAGACTTAACGCTAAATAAATTTGCCAAATGCCCATAGACATTACCGATAACCCGGCCATGCGTTTGACCCACAATGTGCGTGCGAGCCGAGTAAAATAAAAGGCAAACACCCCCATCAACATCAGATTCGGCAAGGTGCCCAAACCAAATGCCAACATCACTAACGCTCCTTGTGCTGCAGATGCCGCACTAAAAGCCATAATCAATACGCTATACACCAGCCCGCAAGGCAACCAACCCCATACCAAACCATACAACCAGGCCTGGTGCAAGCTTTTAACCGGCGTGAGTTTTTTCGTATAGGGTTGTAGTCGTTGCCATAACAGACCACCCACCTTTTCAATCACCACAATGCCATTCCACCAACCGGCCAAATACAAACCCAACGCCAACATAAACAACCCGGCAAAAATCTGTAACGTTTGCTGGAAAGGTAAAAACGGTACCAGCGTTGTTAAAGACGCCGCCAACAAACCGATTAACGCCCCTGCGATCACATAACTACTGATACGCCCTAGGTTATAAGCCAGCTGAAACGGCAACATACGCCACTGACTAAGCTGATGTTGCGGTGATAAATTAAACGTCAACGTGCCCACCACGCCACCACACATACCCAAACAATGTACACCGCCGAACAAACCGACTAAAAATGCCGTAATAAAAAGTGATTCGACCATTATTTCAATCCCTGGCGTTCTAAACTGCGATAAGCCAAGGCTTCCGCCAAATGTTGACTGGTTACGTGCGACTGATTCGCCATATCCGCCAAGGTTCGAGCTATACGCAAGATTTTATGATACGAACGTGCCGATAATCCCAGCCGGGTTATTCCCTGTTTTAAAAATGTCTGACTTTCTATCGTTAACGGCACAAATTCATCTAACTGAGCCACACTTAACGCACTATTTAAACAACCTTGGCGCGCGATCTGTTTCGCTCGCACCTCACTCACTCTTTCACGTACTTGCGCCGACCTTTCTGCATTTGCGTCCGGCGCAGCAGTCAGCTGATCTACCTCAACCGCCGGCACTTGCAGATGCAAGTCAATTCGATCCAAAATAGGCCCGGAAATTTTGCGCTGATAACGCGCAATCTGATCCGGAGTGTCTTTGCATCTTGGATCATCGGCAAAAAATCCTGACGGGCTGGGGTTAAACGCGCCGACAAATAACACGTCGCACGGATAACTGATATGTTGTTTCACCCGCGCGATATGCACTTGTTTAGTTTCCAGCGGTTCGCGCAAAGCTTCTAATACATCGCGATTAAACTCCGGCATTTCATCGAAAAAAATTAGACCGTGGTGCGCTAATGACATGG
>DIJW01000168.1 GCA_002421475.1 Thiomicrospira sp. UBA5634
TTCTTGGGTGATGCGTGTTATATCATCTGGGTGAATTAAATTGATGTAACGAAAGTCATCTTGCATAAACAGCTGTTGGTCGTAACCCAGCAGTTGTTTGATGTTCTGTGACACAAACGAGACCGGCCAACCCTCTTCCGGTCGCCAAACGATAGCGGAAACCGGCCCTCCGGCAAATAAATCACGTTCAGATTGCATTTGTCGATGGTGTTGTTGCAGCAAATCACTCCAGTCCTGATAAACCATTGCAACCAAGTCTTTTTGATGCAAAATCCCGCTAATCCGGTTTTCGTTGTCTACCACCACTAAACGTTTAATTTTTTTACTGCGACTAAATGTCAACGCCTGTTGCAACGTGATCTCTTCATTTAAAGTGATCAACGGCGAAGTCATCGCCTCACACACCGAACGCTGCAAATCATGCTGCTGATCCAACAGCTTAATAATATCTCGCTGAGTGATAATGCCAATCGGTTGGTTCGCCTCAACCACAATCGCTGCTGACTGCTTTAAGCGACTTAATTCAAGAAAAACGGCTTTGATACAATCGTCCGGATTAGCTCGCAAAACGCGGGTCAGACGCACCAGCTCACCTAATGATTTGGTTTGGGCTAAATGTTGCGGATCAAGACAGGAAGCTAAATCGGAATAACTGACAATTCCTTTTAAGTTTTGCTGTTCATCCACAATGCACAGGTGTTCATCGGGATGGTCTTTCATGACATTTAAGCCTTCAATCACACTATCGTTTGGCGATAAAATTGGCACCTTATTCAGCGGCAACTGATTCAAAGCTGAATCGAACGGCAGTTCAAGTACACGAAATTCAATTAATTCTTTAGCGGTTAATATCCGTAATCCTTGATCACCGGTTACGATCACATCTCGAATCTGCTGCTCATGCATCAAATGAACGGCTTGCTGCAACGTATTACGATCATCAATCGTGATAACATCGGGCGTTGCAACTTGCGACAGTTTAGGAAAAAACACGATGGCTCCTTTGCCGACAACCCTTCTAGTCATGGTTTTTGGGTTGTTTTCTACAAAATTTTGATTTATTCATTTTAAACATCTTCGCTATTTTTTGACAGATTTTATTACGCAAATCCGCTAAAATGGATATTTGAACTTTACCTAGGCTAAAGCTGATGTGGGCTAATAAAAAACTGACATGGTTTGGATTTTTTCTAAGTTTATTATCGGCATGGACTATCGCGTTCATTTATTTAGAAAGCCGTACCGAAACTGCTATTGAAAGTCGCCTGAAAGAACAAACCGCTACCCAGAATGTTGCCTGGCAAGCGGCGATTAACACCCACAGTCACACCATCGAAACCTATTTTGACCAGTTAATCAATAAACCCCTTGTGCTTGACATTCTTGCACGTGCTCAAGACCCGAAAGCTCGTGATGAAGCACGTCGTGATTTAGCTAGGCAGCTGGATGAAACCTATCAATATCTTGAACTAAAGGGTGTTCGCCAATTTCATTTTCACCTGCCTAACAATGACAGTTTTTATCGCTTCCACCATCCGGATAAGTATGGTGACAACCTGTCCGACATTCGCTATTCAGTACGCTGGGTAAACGAACATAAACAAATCTATTCCGGTTTTGAAACCGGCAAAGTAGTATCCGGTTTTCGTTATGTATTTCCGCTAACCTCAGCTGATAATCAGCATTTGGGCAGTGTTGAAATCAGCTTACCTTTCGAACTCATTCGACAAGAAGTCAGCCAACTGCAACCTGATCGCGAATTTAGAATGGTGATCTATAACAAAGAATTGCTTTCACA
Organism: Thiomicrospira sp. UBA5634; assembly: GCA_002421475.1. Lineage (GTDB taxonomy): Bacteria > Pseudomonadota > Gammaproteobacteria > Thiomicrospirales > Thiomicrospiraceae > Thiomicrospira. Next base: position 1,799 of record DIJW01000168.1, read on the forward strand.
GCTTTTTAGTAGCCAAGTTTCACTCTATTCACCTTGGGTGGTGAATAACGAGTTTTTGATCGAGGACAACCAAAACACGCTGGCGGATTCGGCTTTGCCTTTATCGCAAAACAGTCGTGCGCTAAACAACTACCTACGCGATGATCCGAAAGTTAAAAAAATCCTACAAGCCGGAGAATCAGGCAGCGTAGCTTTTTTTTACCGACAACAACCTTACAGCGTAACGTTTACCGCTATTTATGATACACGCTATTTTTTAACCGGTTATCTAGTCGGTTATCGTTCAGCGCCTGAATTACAAATGGCTCGTACTAATTTCATGGCTTCTCTGGCATCCACAACCATTATCATCCTGTTGTTAGGTGTTTTTGGTGTTTTGTGGCTTCGACGTCATCAACAATATAGTCAAGAACAGGATCGGCTTAAAACCATTTATGACACGATGGGTGAAGGCATGTACGTCATGGATCAACAAGGTGCCATCACTCATTACAATCGAAAAGCGGCGCAAATGTTGGGTTATAACGAAACCGAATTGCTGGGGCAGGTTGCGCATTATGTGTTTCACTCCCATGAACATAATGATTCGATGCCGTTAAGTGAGTGCCCTATTTTTCAAGCGATTCAATTACGCGAGATTTATGAAGGCGTTCAAATATTTCGTGATTCAAGCGGCAATTATTTTACGGTCAAAGTGATTAGCCACCCGTTATTTCAGGATGACAAGTTAATTGGATCAGTCACCAGTTTCATGGACATTTCACAAGAGCAACAGATAGCAGATGATTTAAAGGAAGCCAAGTTAAAAGCTGAGCGGGCTAACCAAGCCAAAAGTGAGTTTTTAGCTAATATGAGTCATGAAATTCGCACCCCACTCAATGCCGTCATTGGACTTGGGCAACTGTTAATGGATTCCTCACTTACTACTCAGCAACGTAATTTCTTAACTAAAATTAACCAGTCTTCAAACCTCCTGTTATCTATTATTAATGACATTTTAGATTATTCAAAAATTGAGGCCGGCAAGCTTGAATTGTCCCCCCAAGCCTTTTATATCAATGATGTCTGTCAACAAATTAGTACCTTGTTTCAAGACAGTGCACATCAAAAAGGCCTTGGTTTTGTGGTGCAAATTGATCCACAGATACCTAGCACCTTATTTGGTGATGATTTGCGATTGGCGCAAGTTTTAACCAACTTAATGAGCAATGCCATTAAATTTACCTCGAGCGGAGAAGTGCGATTGCAGATTCAACTTGTCGGCACGGACACGTCTCAAGCCGTAATTGAATTTGCCGTTTGTGATACAGGTATCGGGTTATCTTCGCAACAAATTAGCCGCTTATTTCAACCGTTTACCCAAGCAGACTCATCCACTACACGAAAATATGGTGGCACCGGATTAGGTTTAGTAATCTGTCAGCGCTTAATCCAAGCGATGGGGGGGGAGCTAGTCGTTGACAGCCGCCCCAGTCACGGAGCCTGTTTTAGCTTTACTCTAAAACTGGCTACGACTGACATGGTTCCAGCCCAGGATCATAGTCTGATTGATACACAGCAGGTGTGGTCTGAAGTTGGATTTAGCGGTCATTTATTATTGGCCGAAGACAATCCGATCAATCAAATGGTTGCAAGCCAATTACTGCAACGCATCGGTTTTCATGTCACGGTGGTAGATAATGGAAAACAGGCGGTAGACGCCGTATCTAGACAACATTTTGACGGCATTTTAATGGATCTGCAAATGCCGGTCATGAGTGGTTATGAAGCGACCCGCCAAATCCGCCTAACGCAGCCTGATCTGCCGATTATTGCACTGACCGCTGCCGCACTGATCGAAGATCGGCATAAAGTTTTGGCTGCCGGGATGNNGAACTTAATAAACTTTATGCCACCCTGCAGCATTGGCTAGGCCATTTGCAGCTCAAAACTAATCGCAATCAAACCGAATCAGGTTTTACAGATCAAACCATCACAGCGTTAAAACAACGTTTAAAAGGTTTTGATATTGAATTAGCGCTTAAACGTCTACAAGGCCAACCCCAACTTTACCTTCAACTTTTAAACCAGTTTTACCAAGATTTAATGCAAGATAAAGTCCTATTACTCGCTGATTTATCACCGATTCGCCTACATGCCATTAAGGGTGTCGCCGGAAATTTAGGCGCGATGAAATTACATAATGCCTGTGCACAACTTGAACAGGCTTTAGACCAACCAACAGCAGAACGCCAAGCAGCAGAACAGCTTTTCTGGCAAGCATTTGAAGAGGTACAAACCGGCTTATCTCAATGCGCAGATTTGCTGGCTGAATATGAAGCCATCCCTGCTGTTAGCGTGGATACTAAGACAGTAACGTCGGTTTCCAGCGGTTTGATTGAGTTATTAGTGCAAAAACTGAAACAAGGTGATTTATTAACCAAACAAGAAGCCGCGAAATTGAGTGTATGGGCAGCGGAAAAAATGCCGACCGAACAAGCTCAAGCATTACGTCAGGCATTATTAAAACTGGACTATCTATTAGCAGGTGAGTTGCTGAATCCTTATGTATAGGTTTCGACTTAATTAGGCCAAATTAAGTTGTTGCGCTCGATGCCACTTTAGTAAGGTTTTAAATACATCCGGGTCTTTGATCATAGTGATCTCACCCTCGCGTGGAATCAGTTTATCTTTTAGACGTGACAACCAAAAACGTAACGCTGCCATACGTAATGCCGCAAACCAGGCCTGGTGCTCAGCTTCAGTTAAGGGCCTAACCATTTGATAAGCATTCAAAGCGACCGTTAACTTTTGCATATCCAATTCATGGTTAGGCTGACGACACCAATCATTAACCATAACCGCTAAATCATACAAACAGGCGCCATGACATGCGTAATATAAATCAATAATACCGCTGAGTTTTTCGCCGTCAAATAACGCATTGTCAGTAAACAAATCCGCATGAATAACACTTTGCGGCAGATGCGCCCAATCAATTGTTTGTTGAAATGCCAATTCGCTTTTAATTAACTCCTGATCATCCGGCGTCATCAAATCTTGAATTTGTGCAACGGTCTTTTTTGCCCAGTTAAGATCGCGATCATTCGCTCGATAATAACCAAAATCAGCACCGGCTAAATGAAATTTGGCTAATGATTCAGCCATTACTTTACAATGCACCAGGCCTGGTTGTTCCAACGTCTTTCCGGATAAACGCTCGACTAATGCGGCAGGCTTGCCTGCAAGTGTCTTGAGATATTGACCTTCTCGATCTGCTTTAGGATGGGCCGTTGGAATAGCATGTTCCGCCATAAACGCCATGATGTTGAGAAAATAACCTAATTCATCAGCGGTGTGGTGTTCAAATATCGTTAAAACGTAACGACCATTTGTGGTATCAACAAAATAATTGGTGTTTTCAATACCCGCACTTATACCTTCAAATTTGACCAGTTCGCCAAGAGCATAATCCTGTAAGAAGCCACTCAGCTGAGCCGAGTCGATCAGGGTATAAACAGACATAAAGAGACGTTCCAACAATCAAAAAAGTTGGTGCAGATTTTACCACAAGACATGAAGATCGCGGCACAAAGGCAAACGCTGAAAGCGTAAATAAAAAAGCCCACCCCAAAGGGCAGGCTTTAGTGCTAGAGAGGTTTGTTGATTAAGACAACTTAGAAGCCGTGATGACCTACACCTGGTGGGCTCACTTCAATACGTTGTTCAACGTTGTACTGAGGTGTTCCGTCAGGTAGACGGCCGGCAGTACGGTAATCTTTAGTATTACCTGTACCATCACCAACCATATAGTCTGGGCAATCTTTCATGCAACGTTCGTTTGCGATTACCGGACGGTGATCACAGAAGAAGTTACCTGCGTTACGCATATACTTGTTCGCTTTCATCAACATTTCAGCGTTGAAGAAATCTTCGTCTTCAATCGTTGTGCCGGCATCATCAAGTTTAACCGCGTTCATCTGTAGGATGTAACCGGTAATACCCATGTAACCTGCTTCACCGATAGCTGGCATGTTTGGCGTCCAGAAAGGCATTGCACGACGGTTGTAATCATACAAAGTCGTAGCGTAAGGCCAGTAGTTACCTACTGTCTTAACCGGAGCCGGCGCGTTCATGTCTGAAGTTGCCAAAGGTAGTGGATCACCTTCCGCTAAAGGTAAGTAACCTTTAGCACCTTCACCGAACTCACCATGACATACAGAACAGAACTGGATGTACATGTTAGCGCCTTTTTCAACGGTCATACCAACATCTAAAGGTGGAAGACCTTGACCATCACCATCAACGTGGATTTTCCAGTTTTTCAAAGCAGCTTCAGCGATAGGTGTACCGTAACCGTATGCTTTATAACTTGCATCATCATAATAGTTTTGTTTCACGTTAGCGTGAACGTCAACAAATGCTTCTGGCACTTTACACTGCATGTTGCCGTGTGCACCACCGTCGATTGCATCATCAACTTCAAACGAATATGGGTTGCTTGGATCAAACTTTTTCACCAAACGCGCACGATCATCTTCACCAAGAATGGCTTTAACAACAGCACCGTCAAGGTATTTGCCGTCATTTGCTTCGATCATTTTTTTCCAATCCGCAGAACCGCTGTCTGAACAGCCGGTTAACAATAGCGAACCAGAAACCGCGGTTACGACAGCCGCAGCAATTAAGGTTTTTTTAGAATTGAACATTTTCAATCATCCCTCCTTGTGGGCTGTTATGCGCGTGAATCTTCCAAGTTACCATCGCTGTACGGTGGTAAACGTTGTTAGTACCTTCGATTTCACGCATTTGTGGCATACCAGGTTGAACATAACCAGTTTCATCCGTAGTACGGCTCATCATTAACAACTCGCTGCCGTCCCAATCGAACTCAAGTTCAAAACGAGTCCATGCTTTTGGTAATACCGCAGATGTTAATTTTGCTTCGTGCCAGTTACGGCCACCATCAAACGTGATATCTACGTGATCAACTTTACCGCGACCTGACCAAGCAATCCCTTTCGCTACATAACGACCTGGACCTTGCATTTTGAAGTCTGGAGATGGGTAAGTGATAACTGAGTTAGCTTCCATGTACCAAGACATGTTCTGTACTGTACCGTCAGGCATCAGCTCAGTGTACTTAGATGTTTCTTCACGGTGCTGTAATGGCACGTTAGAAACTTGAATACGACGTAAGTGTTTAACCCACATGTTCGCTTCACAACCAGGCACAACCAAACGGATTGGGTAACCTTGTTCTGGGCGTAATGCTTCACCGTTTTGAGCGTAAGCAATCATGCAGTCATCCATTGCCAATTCGATTGGTACTGAACGAGCCATACCAGATGCGTCAGCACCTTCTGGGATTAACCACTTACCTTCCGGCTTGATACCAGCTTCTTTTAATAGGGTAGACAAACGAACACCGGTCCACTCTACGCAAGACATCATACCGTGCGTCCATTGAACTGAGTTCAACTGAACACCTTTCCATTCCATTGCGCCGTTAGCCGGGCACTCTGCGAACAAAATACGTGATTCTGATGGGAAACGTTTTAGGTCATCCATTGTGAAAATCAATGGACGTTCAACCAATCCGTGGATTACCAAACGGTGATCTTTAGGGTTGATATTGATACCACCACCATGGTAACGCTCGAAGTGTAGACCGTTAGGTGTAATCATACCGTGCAAACTTTGCAACGGAGTCATGGTGATAGAAGCCATTGAGTCAGGTGTTAACCACTCAAGGGTGCGACGTTGAACGTCTTTTTCAAATGGTGAAGGCATGCCGTATGGGTACTGACGTACACCCCAGCCCAACATTTTACGAGACATACTGTCAGGCATAACATCGGTAATTTCTTCACGACCTGAGTAAGGTGCAACTGCTTTTTTTGCATCGAACTTCATTGCAGGTGAGGCTGAAGCGGCTTGAGTGAACAATACACCGCCCGCTACCGCAGCGCTTCCTTTAAGGAAAGCACGACGGCCTTGATTGCGAGATTCTTCAGTTTGAATCGCAACCTTTTCTACTACTTTATCTGTCATTTTATGCTCCTTGATTGGCATCCTTAACTTGTAACAACACCACAGATTCAAGAGTTATTATTTAATCCATTCGCCAGTACAAGCCAAAGCCCATACTCACAATGCTGGCCGATTATAATAAACCTTTATGCTTTTGCACTTCAAGTTAAAACATTAGCAAAATTAGCTTTTGCTTATATAAATTTTTTATGGGGAGTGCGTGTAAATCTATGCACCCCCCAATTCCTTGCCTAGCTTAACCTAGTTTTTGTCACATCTCGCCGGCTTTATTTTTTGGTGGTCAGCGCGTATCATTAAACCCAATTTTTCAGTGGAGTTTCGCCATGATTGAACGCCAATTTCCAATTACACGTATGCGCCGTATGCGTGCCGATGACTTTTCACGCCGCTTAATGCGCGAAAACATACTAACCGTTAACGACCTGATTTATCCGATGTTTGTAATTGAGGGCTTCAATAAACGTGAGCCGGTGCGTTCGATGCCTGGCGTGGAACGTTTAAGCATTGATTTATTGGTGGCCGAAGCGGAAGAATTGGTGGCTTTGGGCATCCCAATGATCGCGCTGTTTCCGGTGGTAGAAGCGGATAAAAAATCGTTGGAAGCGGAAGAAGCCTATAACCCTGAAGGCTTGGCACAACGTGCAGTGCGCGCGGTTAAAGCGGCCTGCCCTGAGCTTGGCATTATGACTGATGTGGCACTTGATCCTTTTACCACCCACGGACAGGACGGCATTATTGACGATAACGGCTATGTTTTAAATGACGACACGATTGATGTACTGATGAAACAAGCCTTATCCCATGCCGAAGCCGGCGCGGATGTGATTGGACCATCCGACATGATGGACGGGCGCATTATTGAAATCCGCGAAATGCTGGAAGATCACGGTTATGTCAACACCCGCATCATGTCTTATGCCGCCAAATATGCTTCGGCTTATTATGGCCCGTTCCGTGATGCGGTCGGTTCAGCGTCCAACCTAGGGAAAAGCAAAAAATATAATTATCAAATGGATCCGGCTAACGGCAACGAAGCCTTGCATGAAGTGGCAATGGACATTAACGAAGGTGCGGATATGGTGATGGTTAAACCAGGCCTGCCTTATTTAGATATCGTTTGGCGCATCAAAGACGAATTTAAAGTACCAACCTTTGCTTACCATGTCAGCGGCGAATATGCGATGCTAAAAGCGGCCGCACACAATGGCTGGCTGGATGAACGAGCCGTGGCACTAGAAACTTTACTGTGTTTTAAACGTGCCGGTGCCGACGGGATTTTGACCTACTATGCGAAACAAGCGGCGATTTGGTTAAAAGAGGATTTGCGCGCATGAGTTTAAACTCGAACTCGCCTGATTTATATGCGGTGGTCGGTGACCCGATTGCGCATTCAAAATCACCGCTGATTCATCGACTGTGCGCCGAGCAAACCGAGCAAAACCTAGTGTATGAAGCGATTCGTATCGACTCGGAAGAAACCTATTTTGAGCGCGAAATTCGCCGTTTGCAGTCGCAAGGATTTAAAGGCATCAACATCACCGTGCCGTATAAATTGGATGCGTTTGAACTGGCGGACGAACTGAGTGAACGCGCGCAACTGGCACAGGCGGTGAACACCTACGTGTTTCGCGAAGACGGTAGTATTTTTGGCGACAATACCGATGGAGCAGGCCTGGTGCTCGACATTGAAGACAACGGAATGCGGCCATTTAAAAATCAACGTGTGTTGATTTTAGGCGCGGGCGGTGCCGTTCAAGGTATTTTAAAACCCCTATTAGATAAGCAACCAGGCCTGGTGCATATCGCTAATCGCACCGCGCAACGCGCCAAGGTGTAGGGTGAGCGTTTTGATACAGCTGTGCCAATCAATGCCAGCGGCTGGAAGGATATTCCCGCCGAGCCGTTTGATATTATTATTAACGGTACTTCTGCCAGCCTGGACGGCAAACTACCGCCAGTGTCGGAAAAAGTCATCGGCGCGCACAGTTTAGTGTACGACATGATGTATGGCGCACAACCCACCGTGTTTTTAAACTGGGCGCAACAACATCAACCGACCTGTCAGCGCATGGATGGTTTAGGCATGCTGGTAGGTCAAGCGGCTGAGGCGTTTTACCTGTGGCGCGGCGTCTATCCGAAAACCAAAATGGTAATTGAAGAAGTCCGACGGATTATTCAGCAGGCATAACTTCACCACAGAGACATGAAGTTGAATTATTAATTTTGAGTGTTGAATGAGTAGGTCGGACTTTAGTCCGACAGCAAAAAACCAACGCAGCGTTTTGTCGGGTTAAAACCCGACCTAGATTACTCTTCTGTCGCAAATTCGTTTTTCAGTTTGACGTAATGCGCCGCTGAATATTTAAAAAACGCCTTTTCTTGTTCAGTTAAGGGTCGTGCTTGTTTCACCGGCGAACCAACATATAAATAACCGCTTTCCAACACCTTGCCCGGCGGCACTAAACTATTCGCCCCCACCAAAACGTGCTTTTGTACCACCGCATTATCTAACACAACTGCGCCCATGCCGATCAGGCATTCATCTTCGATAATGCAACCGTGTAACACGGCGTTATGCCCAATGGTGACATCACAACCGACAATCGTTTTAGAGCCTTTTGAGCGCTCGGATTCGTGGGTGGTATGCACCACTGCGCCGTCTTGAATATTCGAGCGTGCGCCGATTTTGATGTCATTCACGTCGCCGCGCAACACCGCACACGGCCAAATACCGACATCTTCCGCTAACTCGCAGCGACCAATCACTTGTGCCGACGGATCAACCCATGCGGAATCCGCCAACTGCGGCACAATCCCTTTATATTTTCGAATCGCCATGTTTACTCCTTTTATTGCCAACACCCGACCACCAGGCCTGGTGCATTAAATTTGTTACATTAGGTTTGCTATACTAGCCAGCTTTCAAAGCTAGGTAATCTATTGTGGCGCTTAAACCGACTATTTATAAATTCAATATCGAACTGTCTGACATGGATCGCCATATCTACCAAACGCTAAACCTCACGGTTGCGCAACATCCGTCAGAAACCTTTGAACGCATGATGGTTCGGGTATTGGTTTATTGTATCAATCTCGATCCGCAACTTGAATTCAGCAAAGGCTTAAGCGCCACCGACGAGCCGGATATTTGGGCGAAATCACTCGACGGCCAAATCGAGCAATGGATTGACATTGGCGAACCGAGTGTCGAGCGCGTCAAAAAAGCCAGTCACTTAGCGCGCGCCGCCAGCGTATATAGTTTTAACAGTAAATCCGATGTCTGGTGGAGCCAAAATCAGGATAAGCTGGCCAAACTCACGGTCAGCGTATTTCAGTTTGATTGGACACAAGTGCAAAAACTGGTGACTTTAGCCAACCGCACTATCAACTTTTCGCTGAGTTTGAGCGAAAACTCAGCCTATATTTCGACTGAGCAAAATCAATATGAATTACGTTGGACGGCGTTACAGGAGCGATAAATGCAACCCAAATCACAAGCCAACAATCCGTTACACGGCGTAACCCTCGAACAAATACTTAACCAACTGGTCGATTATTACAGCTGGATTGGTCTGGGCAATCTGATCAAAATAAATTGCTTCACCAAAGACCCGTCGATCAAATCCAGCCTGACATTTTTGCGCAAAACGCCCTGGGCGCGCGCCGAAGTCGAGGCGCTCTATATCGCTTCACTGGATAAACCTAACTTTAAAACCCCGAACATTGATAAGCGCTGACCACCAGGCCTGGTGATTACGCTTTTTCAGCGGGTTGTTGAATATGTAACGCCATTTGCGGATAAGGGATCTCTACACCATTTTCATCAAATGCCAGTTTCACTTTTTCAATAAAATCAAACCGAACCGGCCAGTAATTATCAGTTGCCACCCAAAAACGCACGGTGAAATTCACACTGCTGTCCGCCAGGTCAGACACCGCCACCAAACTTTCCGGTTCCGCTAAAATGCGCTCATCTGCTGTGATTAAATCCTGCAAAATTTGTTTCGCTTTACGTAAATCACTGTCATAACTAATGCCAAACAACAAGTCAACTCGACGCGTATCGCGTGCTGAATAATTGGTCAGGGTCGCGTTATAAATCGGTCCGTTTGGAATGGTAATTTCACGATTATCGGTTGTGCGCAATAACGTGCTAAACAACATCACTTTCTCGACAAAACCGGTCACACCGGCAACCTCAACAAAATCACCGACTTTAAATGGCTTTAAAACAATCAGCAACACCCCGGCAGCAAAATTTTGTAATGAGTCTTTCAGTGCTAAACCCACCGCCAAACTGCCCGCCGCCAACATCGCCACTAGGGAGGTCGTATCAAAACCCAACTGACTGAGAATCGCAATCGCGAGCAATACATACAACAAAACCCGCACAACCTGCTGAATAAACTCGGTTAAAATCGCCTCGACATTAAAACGTGCCAACACTGCACCCAGCAAGCGATGCGCCCAACCAATCAATAAACGCCCGACCACGAAAATTAATAACGCAATCAAAATATTAATCGACCAAGGCAAAATATGACTGTCTAACAATTGGCTTAAATTAATTTCCGTAAAATTCATTGGCACACCTCTTCACTCAAAATGATTCACACCCATTCTAACAATGGGCTATCCGCTCAGGCTACTATTTAAATGGCGCCGAATATTGTAAAATAACCTGCTTACAGTTTTTTGTGATGATCTTGTCGGTACGACACCGCTCGACATCCATGGTTTTAAATTTAATAGAGGTAGCCCATCATGGCGCGCGTAACAGTAGAAGATTGCTTACAGCACGTAGAAAATCGTTTTGAACTCGTTTTGGTTAGTGCCAAACGTGCTCGCCAACTAGCCAATGGTGCTGATCCAATGCTTGCATGGGAAAATGATAAGCCGACTGTTGTCGCATTACGCGAAATGGCAGCACAGCTTGTTGACCCTCAAGTCATTTTAGCGGATCAAGATACCCCACCTTTTTTCCAATAATCCCTTAACACTTTTGGGGAAATCATGCCGACGCCAAGCTCTTTGGATGGATTATTGGAGAAAACTCAACGTTATTTAAACGCTGAGCAGGTTCAACAAATTCAAGCCGCCTTTGAGTTTGGTGCCTTGGCGCATAGCGGCCAAACACGTAAAGCCGGCGGCGACTATATATGGCATCCGGTTGCGGTGGCCGAAATTTTGGCCGATATTCAACTCGACCACGAAAGTATCATCTCTGCCATTCTGCACGACGTTATCGAAGACACCTCCTATACCAAAGATGACATCATTGAACGCTTCGGTGAGCGTGTTGCCGAAATCATAGATGGCGTCACCAAACTCGGCAAAATTGCTTTCGACAGCCCACAAGAAGCCCAAGCAGAAAACTTTCGCAAAATGTTGTTGGCGATGTCACGCGACATTCGGGTTATTCTGATCAAACTTGCCGACCGTCTGCATAACATGCGCACTTTAGGTGTGATGCGTCCGGACAAACAACGCCGGATAGCACGCGAAACCCTCGACATTTACGCCCCTATCGCCGCGCGTTTAGGCATTAACTCGTTCAGAATTGAGCTGGAAGACTTAGGTTTTCGAGCCATGTATCCGCGTCGTTTTGCCGCCTTAGAAAAAGCGGTAAAAAAAGCGCGCGGTAATCGAAAAGAAGTAGTCGAGCAAATCGCTGACGCCATTCAAAAACGCCTGGCACAAGAAGGCGTAACTGCCGAAGTGATTGGGCGCGAAAAACACCTTTACAGTCTGTATAAAAAAATGCAGAAAAAACGTCTGTCATTTGAAGAAGTATTAGATATTTTTGCCTTCCGCATCATCGTGGAAAATGTCGATGAATGTTATCGCACTTTAGGTATGGTGCACTCATTATACAAACCGCTGCCGGGCAAATTTAAAGACTATATTGCGATCCCCAAACCTAACGGTTATCAATCGCTTCATACCTTATTGTTTGGGCCTTACGGCGTCCATATTGAAGTGCAAATTCGCAGCCGTGTGATGCATGAAGTGTCCGAACACGGCATTGCAGCTCACTGGCAGTACAAACAAACCGGCGATGCCAACAGTGTGCATTCGCCGGTTGATGTTCGCGCGCAGGAATGGGTGCGTAACTTGCTCGAAATTCAGCAAAGCGCAGGTAACTCACTCGACTTCTTGGAAAACGTCAAAATCGACCTGTTCCCGGACGTTATTTATGTCTTTACCCCACAGGGCGACATTATCACCCTGCCGAAAAACGCTACCGCTGTTGATTTTGCTTATGCGGTACACACCAACTTGGGTCATGCCTGCGTCGGCTGCCGTATTGATCGCCAACTTGTACCGTTACGCAGTGTATTGGAAAGTGGACAAACCGTCGAAATCATTAAATCGAAAGACACCCAACCCAATCCGAACTGGTTAAACTTTGTCACCACCGCCAAAGCCCGCTCACAAATCCGCCACTTTTTGAAAAACCAACACAGCCAATCCGCCAGCGAACTTGGCCAGCGTTTATTAACTAAAGCCATGCGTATTCACAACATGTCTTACTCCGGACTGACGGATGAGATGATTGAGAGCTTAATTCGGGCATTAAAAATCGAAAGCTGGACTCAACTACTGGAAGAAATTGGCTTGGGTCAACGCATGGCAGGCCTGGTGGCAAAGCAAATCCATGACAATGTATTGGGTAAAGATGACCAAATAGTGCATGAAAACAGCCAGCATCAGCCGTTAGCCATTTCCGGTACCGAAGGACTGGTAGTCAACTATGCCCAGTGCTGCCACCCGATTCCGGGGGATGATATTATTGGTTCTATGAGTACCGGCAAAGGTTTGGTAATTCATCGTCAAAACTGCAAAAACGTTAAACACTATCAAAACCAGCCTGATAAATGGTTAGAAGTCGACTGGGATGCAAACAGTGAAGAATTATTCTCGGTTGAAATTCAACTGGAAGTGAAAAACCAACGCGGTGCATTAGCGATGATTGCATCTGAAATTGCCAATACCAAAACCGACATTGAGCGTGTTCGATCTGAAGATAAAGACGACACCTACAGCTTAATGAATTTTGTTGTACTGGTACGCAACCTTGATCATTTAGATGATTTATTGCGTCACCTCAAACGTGTGCCGATTGTCGAAAAAGCACACCGCATTACCACCTAACCAGCCACCAGGCCTGGTTGATAAAATTAAGGAAATCTTATGCGCGAAATTATCTCTACTCCTAATGCGCCGGCAGCCATCGGCACTTATTCACAAGCCGTTCGTGTCGGCGACACCGTGTATTTATCCGGCCAAATCGCGTTAATTCCGGAAACCATGCAACTGGCCGAAGGCGACATCAGTGTACGCATTCACCAAGTATTTAAAAACCTCAGTGCCGTTTGTGAAGCCGCCGGCGGATCGTTGCAAGATATTGCAAAATTA
>DIJW01000196.1:0-12525 GCA_002421475.1 Thiomicrospira sp. UBA5634
ATGGTTTACAAACATGCTATTTCCACTATCGTCCCAATGCGTGATCCTAAAGCGTATGAATTTGGCAGCGCCTCGGATGACGAAAAACCCAGCTCTGAGGAGTAAGCTCCACATTCATGGAACTCTTTGACCGCTTAGAAAGAAAACAAATTGATCGCGCCATTTTGGTTCATATCGATTTTGAAGATGAAAACAATCGTGAAGATTTAGAAGAGTTTTATGAGCTGGTTGATTCTGCCGGTGCAGAAATTGCGCAGGTGATAACCACTAAGCGTTCTGCGCCGGATGCCAAGTTTTTTGTCGGCAGCGGTAAGGCTGAAGAGATTGCCGAAGCCGTCAGGTTACACGAAGCTGATGTTGTCATTTTTAATCATGCATTATCTCCCGGGCAGGAGCGTAATTTAGAACGTTTAGTTGAGTGTCGAGTAATTGACCGTGTCGGTTTAATTCTCGATATTTTTGCGCAACGTGCCCGTTCTCACGAAGGTAAGCTTCAGGTAGAGTTAGCGCAGTTACGTCACATGTCGACTCGCTTGGTGCGAGGCTGGACACACTTAGAGCGCCAAAAAGGCGGTATCGGTTTGCGTGGTCCGGGGGAAACTCAGCTCGAAACAGACCGTCGTCTTTTACAAGATCGCATTAAACAGTTACTCAAACGTATTGATAAAGTGCGTCAACAGCGTGCATTGGGTCGTCGTAGCCGTAAAAAGTCAGATGTACCGACTATTGCCATTATCGGTTATACCAATGCGGGCAAATCCACCCTGTTTAATCAGATGACATCGGCGGACGTTTATGCAGAAAACCGTTTATTTGCGACACTCGACGCGACCTTGCGCAGCGTCCATTTACCCGGGGCGGGCAAGGTTATTTTGGCCGATACGGTAGGGTTTATTCGCCATATTCCGCATGATTTAGTCGTGGCGTTTCGCTCGACTTTGGAAGAAACCAGTGAGGCGAGCTTATTGATTCATCTTGTGGATGCCAGTGATCCGATGCGTGAAGAAAAAATGCTGGAAGTTCAAAAAGTTATTCAAGAGGTTGAGGCCGATGATGTTCCACAGTTGGTGGTGTTTAACAAAATTGATCGACTTGAGCCTATCGTAGAGCCTAAGGTAGATTTTAATGATGCCAGTTTGCCTGAACGTGTTTGGGTGTCGGCAAAGCTGAACCAAGGGATAGATTTACTGAATGATGCGCTGGCGGCTTTTTTCAAAGGTGAGTTTGTTAAGGTTGAAGTGGTTTTGCCATCGCATGCAGGACAGCGTCGTGCGCAATTATTTGAGTTGGGTAAAGTCGATAATGAACATTTTGATGAACAAGGACAAGCGCACATTCGTATGACGTTAACTCAATTACAATGGCAGCAGGTTCAAACTTGGCAAGAGTTGGTGTCGGCGCAATTAATTACGGCTTAGGCTAATTAACAATTTTCAATGTTGTATAAAATTGTTTAATGGGGATGACAATTGTTGGTCAAGCCCCTAAAATATGACAATCTTAAAATGAGTGGAGAAGGATATGGCTTGGAACGAACCAGGAAAACCAGGACAAGATCCCTGGGGGAATTCTGGAGGCAACTCTGGTAAAAAGGATGAGCCTAAAGGTCCTCAGAAACGTGCAGATCAAGATATTGATGAGCTGTTAAAAAAAGCTCAACAAATGTTTGGTGGTGCGGGTGATAAATTTAATGGTGGCATCGGCGGTATTGGTGGTGGCGCTATTTTTCTTGTTATTTTGGTTGTTTGGTTATTGTCAGGTATCTATATTGTTGATCCCGCTGAGCGTGGTGTAGTCACACGTTTTGGTGCTTTAGTTGAAGAAACCGGTCCGGGGCCACATTGGCATATGCCTTATCCGATTGAATCGGTGACTAAAGTGAATGTTGATCGTATTCGTATTGCTGAAATTGGTTATCGTTCTGATGCACAAAACCGAGCAGGCAGTGTATCGGCAGAGTCGTTAATGTTGACACGTGATGAAAATATCGTTGATATTCGTATCGCGATTCAGTACCGCGTGCAAAGCGCCAGCGATTATTTATTTAATGTAAACGATCCTGACGGTTCATTGCGTGCCGCATCTGAAAGTGCAATTCGTGAAATCGTTGGTAAAAACACCATGGATTTCGTGTTAACGCAAGGTCGTAACGATGTTGTGGCGCAAGTGCGTGAACTAACACAGCGTAATTTAGATAGTTATGGTGCGGGGTTATTTATTACCACTGTTAATTTGCAAGACGCCCAGCCACCAGAGCAGGTGCAGGCCGCGTTTGCCGATGTGGTAAAAGCGCGTGAAGACCGAGAGCGTTTAATTAACGAAGCGGAAGCTTATTCAAACAATATCTTGCCGCAGGCTCGTGGTCAGGCAGCACGTATTGTTGAAGAAGCACGTGCTTATCGTGATCAAGTGGTGGCCAGAGCAGAAGGTCAAGCGAGTCGTTTTACCAGTGTTGTAACCGAATACAAGAAATCACCGGAAATTATGCGTGAACGTATGTATTTAGAGGCTATGACTAACGTATTGGCTAACACCAGCAAAGTGTTGATGGGTGCGTCTGGATCCAATAGTTTAATGTATTTACCCTTAGATAAAATGATGTCGCACCAACCCGTTGCGCCGGCAGTGAATGTACCATTTAGTGCACCGGTTGCCGGGGCCGCGCCTAAAGCCGCTGAGCCAGCAGCGTCAACTCAGTCGGGTTCAAATACGAATATCCGCGACTACTTAAGAAATAGGGAGTTACGTTAATATGAAAGCGGTTATAGGATTATTAATTGCTGCAGTCGTATTTATTGCGAGTAACGCGTTATTTGTGGTTAATCAATGGGAAACCGGCATTGTATTTCGTTTAGGTGAAATCGTAAAAAGCGATTTGGCTCCCGGTTTACATGTGAAGACCCCTTTTATTAACAACGTGCGTACGTTTGATAAGCGTGTACAAACCATGGACTCGCAACCGGAACGTTATTTAACCGGCGAGTTAAAAAACCTGGAAGTAGATTCTTTTGTAAAATGGAGAGTCTCTAACGCCCAGTTGTTTTATACCTCAATGGGTGGGGATTACCGTTTGGCCGATATGCGTTTGTCACAAATTGTAAAAGACGGTTTGCGTGCACAGTTTGGTAGTCGTACGGTACAGGATGTTGTATCTGGTGACCGTGTTGAAGTCGCGCGTATTATTACCGAGTTGGCTAACAAAGAAGCCAGCCAGTTTGGTATTGATATTGTTGATGTGCGTATTAAACGGATAGACTTGCCGCGTGATATCAGTGAGTCGGTATATCGTCGAATGGAAGCGGAACGTCAGCGTGTAGCGGCGGACTTGCGTTCACTGGGTGGTGAGTCGGCTGAACGTATTCGCGCTGATGCAGATCGTCAACGTACAATTATCCTAGCGCAAGCTTATCGTGAAGCTGAGCAAACTCGAGGTCAGGGTGATGCACTTTCTGCTGATATTTATGCCAAAGCGTATGGCAAAGATAAGGCGTTCTTTTCGTTCTATCAAAGTTTAAATGCGTATCAAGATGCCTTTTCAAATAAGTCGGATATGATCATCCTTGATCCTAAGACGGACTTCTTTAAGCATTTTAATTCAGCAACTAAATAATAAATATACATAATTCATTAAGGTGGGGAAACCCACCTTTTTTATGGGAATACTAAATGTTTGAAGTTGCACTGATTTCAGCCATTGCATTGGTGTTTATTCTGGAAGGAGTTTTACCATTTGTTTTCCCGCAATTTTGGCGGCGTATGATGCTACAAGCTGTGACCTTAAGTGAAAACCAGTTACGTTTAGTTGGTTTGGTCAGTATATTAATTGGCTTGCTGCTATTAGCTTTGGCCTAGATGTTTTTACTAAAATAAAGAATCACGTTATGCAACAAGACATTTGGTTTACACCCGAAGGCATTGAAGATTTGATGCCTTCACAAGCAGAAAAGCTTGAATATTATCGTCGCACTTTGTTAACTGAACTTCATNNTTTATCAGTTGGTGTTGCCGCCGATTGCTGAATTTACCGATTCATTACTGACCGGTACAGGGCGCAAGTTAGATTTAGATACCTGCCGCTTCACTGATTACGAAAGTGGTCGGATGATGGGGGTTCGTGCAGATATGACCCCACAAGTTGCACGTATTGTCAGTAATCGCATTAAACCGACCACTCAAATTGTACGTCTGTGTTATGTCGGTGAAGTGCTCAAGTCACGAAACAATAAAGCCAAGGGTTCGCGCAGCCCAATTCAGCTTGGTGCGGAGTTATTTGGACATAACAGTGTGCAAAGCGACCTTGAAATCATGGATGTGATGTTGTCGTGCGCAAGATTGTTACAGTTGCCAAATTTACAGATGAGTTTAGGTCATGTCGGTGTTGTGCAGTCGCTTATGAGTTTGGCGGCGATGAGCAACGAACAGCAACATGAGTTGGTTGATATTTTGAAACGCAAAGCGATGCCTGAGTACCAGGCCTGGTTGTCGAAACAAAACTTTAATGCAAAACTGCAGACCGCCTTTACGCAATTACCACAGTTGTGTGGTGATGCGATTGAGGTAATGGAACGTGCAAACACCTGCTTGGCAGGTTTGTCAAACACGTTGGATCAGGCGTTGCAACAGCTGGATTTAATGGTGCGCTATTTGTCTAATACCCAATCAATTCAGCCGCATTTAGATTTGAGTGATCTACGTGGTTTTCAATACCACACCGGAGTGATTTTTGCCTGTTACAGTGTGGGAGATAACGCGGTGCTGGTTGCTAAGGGTGGGCGTTACGATGAAGTGTGCGCCGCATTTGGTGAGTCACATCCTGCCACCGGTTTCAGTATCGATTTACGCAATATTCTAGACCGCTTACCTGAGCCGGCTGCCACCGTCGCTTCGACTATTTATGCACCATTTAATGATGATGTTAAGTTGTTCGAACGTATTGTGGCTTTACGTGCGCAAGGTCATCAGGTTATTCGCTTTTATGAGGATTCAGCTATTCCCGTTGATGCAAACCAATTGGTTTTGCAACAAGCGGAATGGGTGATTAAGTCAAACGGGTTGTAAGAAGAAAAAACTATGTCAAAACGTAATCTTGTAGTGGTTGGAACGCAGTGGGGCGATGAAGGCAAAGGTAAAATTGTCGATTTATTAACCGACCGTGTTGCTGCTGTCGTTCGTTTCCAAGGTGGCCATAATGCCGGTCATACTTTGGTTATCGAGGGTAAAAAAACGGTGCTTCACTTGATCCCTTCAGGGATTTTGCGTGACCATGTAGAGTGTTTTATCGGTAATGGAGTAGTGTTGGCACCTGACGCTTTGCAAAAAGAAGTCGATCAACTCGAAGCAACCGGCTTAAAAGTGAAGTCTCGTTTAAAGATCAGTGAAGCTTGCCCGTTGATTTTGGATCACCATGTTGCGTTAGATCAAGCGCGTGAACGTGCTCGTGGTAATGCCGCGATTGGTACTACCGGACGTGGTATCGGCCCGGCGTATGAAGATAAGGTTGCACGTCGTGGTTTGCGTGCAGGGGATTTAAAAAACTTGGCTAAGTTTAAAGAAACCCTGCAAGAAACTTTGAAGTATCACAACTTTATGTTGACCAATTATTATCAAGTTGATGCAATTGATTTTGAAGTCGTTTGGCAAAAGTGCCAAGCTTATGCAGCTTTAATTGTGCCGATGCTGGCGGATATTCCGGCGTTAATTGATCGTTATAATCGTGAAGGCAAATCGTTATTGTTTGAAGGTGCGCAAGGCACTTTGTTAGACATAGATCACGGCACCTATCCTTATGTTACATCGTCTAATACTACTGCCGGTGGCGCTTCTACCGGTGCGGGTATTGGGCCATGCCAGTTGGATTATGTTTTAGGTATTACTAAGGCATACGCAACTCGTGTTGGCGGCGGGCCATTCCCGACGGAATTGGTTTACAGCGTGGCGGAAGACAAGGGTGATCCAATCGGTAAAGAGTTGGGGCATCGTGGGCGTGAGTTTGGTGCAACCACTGGACGACAGCGTCGTTGTGGCTGGTTTGATGCGGTGGCGCTGCGTCGTTCGGCACAAATTAATGGTTTAACAGGGCTATGTTTAACAAAATTAGATGTAATGGATGAGTTGGATGAAGTTCAAATTTGTACTTCGTATGAATACCATGGCCAACGGATTTCTTTACCACCCGCAAGTGCAGATGAATACACAAACTGCGTGCCAGTGTTTACAAAGATGCCTGGATGGAAAACCTCTACCGTTGGCATTAAGTCATGGGATGATTTGCCGCAGGCTGCAAAAAACTATATTCGTTATTTAGAAGAAGAGGTTGGTGTGCCGGTTGCGATTTTGTCGACAGGACCGGATCGTGCTGAAACGCTTATTTTGCAAGATGTTTTTGCCTGATTAAGTTTTTGCTATAAACAAAAGGCTCCATTTGGAGCCTTTTGTTTTTTAGCAATGCCTGCTTGTTAACCTAAAACACGTTCGATTACTTTAAGTAACTTTTCAGGGTCAAAAGGTTTAATGATCCAACCTGTAGCGCCTAAACTTTTACCTTTATCTTTCATTTCTTGACTGGCTTCGGTGGTTAACATCAAAATGGGCGTAAATTTATAAACTTCCGTTGCCCGCAGTTTTTGCAATAATTCTAAACCGGTCATTACCGGCATATTGATATCTGAAATAACCAAATCAAAATTATCTTTCATGGCGCTTTCAAAGCCAAGAGCACCATTTTCTGCTACGGAAATTAAATAGTGTTTCGATAGCACCATTTCAACCAATTGTCTGAGTGAATGTGCATCATCTACGTAAAGTATTTTCTTCATTTTAGTTGGTAACATTAAGATCAAGACCCCATTTTATTTTAAAACGGCTAAATGCAGTCAACAAATTCAATTTTTTATGCAAACTTAGCAGGGGGATTGGTATGATATGGCGATTAAAAAAATTGCATGATAAAAGGAATTTGGATGTTACTGGCAATTAGAGAAAAAGTTCAAGGTTGGATCGCATGGACAATTGTAATTTTGTTAATTGTGCCATTTGCCTTGTGGGGAATTGATCAATATACCTCCGGCGAAAAAACGGTGATCGTTGCCGAAGTAAATGGTGAAACAATTAGTGCCACTGAATTTTTGCAACTTTATAACCGTCAGCGTCTTCGTTTGCAGCAACAATTTGCCGATATGTATGATCAAGTGGTTGTGGATGAGGAATTACGAAGCCAGGTATTAGATGCATTGATTGACAGCCGTTTAATTAAGCAGTGGGGGCAGACAGAAGGTTTGATGATCAGTGATCAACAACTTGCCTCTATGATTCAGGCTGCCGATGTGTTTCAAGAAAATGGTGTGTTCTCACCAACTGTTTACCAAGATATTTTAAATCGTAATGGGTTAACGGTGGCAGGGTTTGAATTAGAACAACGTCAGTTTTTGATTGAAAGCCAATTTAGAGCATTAACGGCGAATTCAACTTTTATGACTGCGAGTGAGTTAGAGCGTTTATATCAACTACAAAATCAGCGTCGTTATATTGATTATTTACGCATGGATCAGCGTGTATTTCGTAAAAAAATCCAAGTTACTGATGAGCAGGTAACAAATTTTTATGCAGAAAATGCATCGAACTTTTTAGTGCCTGAAAAAGTAGTGGTCGATTATGTGACTTTGTCGCAAGAAGAAATTGTCAAAGAAGTAAAAATTACAGATGATCAAGCGCGAGAGTTTTATCAAACTAATATCGGTTTATTTAATCAACCTGAAGCACGTCGGGCGCGTCATATTTTGATACGTGGTGATGAAGCAACCGCGCGTGAAAAAATGGCTGATGTACAAGCTAAATTGGCAGCAGGTGAAGCTTTTGAAGAGTTAGCAAAAAACTATTCAGAAGACCCTGGATCAGCTGTGAACGGCGGAGACTTAGATTTTTTTGAGCAAGGGATGATGGTACCTGAGTTTGATCAAGTTGTGTTCAGTATGCAAGTTGGTCAAACGAGTGATG
This sequence comes from Thiomicrospira sp. UBA5634, assembly GCA_002421475.1. Taxonomy (GTDB): domain Bacteria; phylum Pseudomonadota; class Gammaproteobacteria; order Thiomicrospirales; family Thiomicrospiraceae; genus Thiomicrospira. The sequence goes on from DIJW01000196.1 coordinate 7,993, forward strand.
TGGTTAAAACTGATTTTGGTTTGCATCTTATTCAATTAACCGATATTCGCGAACAGCAAGCACAGCCTTATGAAGAAATTGCTGAAGAAGTGAAACAACAGTTGAGTTTAGAGACAGCTGAACGCTTGTATTTCGAACGTCTAGAGACTTTAAACACCTTGGCTTATGAACAACCAGATAGTCTGGAACCCTTGTTATCGGTAGTTGATGGTGGCATTAAAACATCCGAAGCAATTTCTCGTGAAGGCGCTGCATCAGGTGTGATGTCATTACCACGAGTAGTGGAGGCGGCATTTTCTGATGAAGTATTAAAGTCGCGTTTAAACAGCACCGCGATTGAGGTGGGGCCAAATAGCTCGATTGTATTACGTGTTAGTCAATATCAGCCTGAACACCAACAAGCGTTTGATGAGGTTAAATCTCAAATCAAAGAGCAGTTGATCGGTGAGGCGGCTAAACAGAAAGCGGCTGAGTTGGCTGATGAAGTGATGGCTCAAATTGAAGCCGGAAAATCACCGGAAAGTTTAGTGCGGAATGGGGTTGAATGGCATGAAGTGGGTTGGATTGAACGTCAAAACCAGCAAGTGTTGCCACAAATTAGTCAGACGGCATTTAAAGCGAGTAAACCAAAGGCTGAAAAGCCAACGTGGAATCGCGTTCAGTTGTTTACCGGTGATACGGTATTGGTAAGGGTCAGTCAGGTGGATGTTATTGAAAATGAAGAGCGTCGATCTGCGATGGGACAGCTTGAGCAGGCAATGATTTCTGTTTATCAGTCTGCAGAATTAGAAGCTCGTCTAGCTGAATTAAAGCGGACAGCAAAAATTGATAAACGCACTATTTATCAGACAGTCAAATAGGTTGGCTAGTAAATAGCTAGATATGCAATAAAAAAGCGCCGTCAGGCGCTTTTTTATTGGTTTAAATATCCTATTAGATCAACCACCAGGCCTGGTGTTCAGGGGTGAGGTTTGAAAAAGACGCTGTCATGGTTTCCGGGTCTATATAGGCTTTGCGCATGACGTAAATATTTTTTACGACCCCAAAGCAAACCCCAGCGCGATCCACCTACTTGTCGCCATAACAACGCCGCGCGAATGCCCGCTAACAGCAATGCACGAATTTTGTTGGCGTTTTGAGGTTTTTGCAGGTGTCCATGTTGGCCTTTCACCATAATTCGGGGGCTAAGTTGACTAATATTTTCACTATATGCCCGGGCTAAAGAAGCAATAACATTCTCGTGCCATTCTCCAAAATGCGTTTGTTGGGTACGTGCGGTTTCAATAACTTGGGCTATTTTATTAAGCGCGCCGTCTTGTTTAACCACACTGCGTTCTAATAAAATCAAATTTAATGCGTAGCGGGTGATTTCCATATTACGCATTTCCTCACTGCCATCTGATCCCATTTGACCAAGCAGGGTTTTTACGCCAACTTGGAGATTGCTTACATCACCGCCAAACACATCTAACGTCTGGCCAGGGTTGCTGACAAATAAAGAGTTAATGCTGGTTTGGTAAGCTTGTTCATCCATTTTTCCGCTGGTAGCCAAGTCATAAACCAGCTTGGCTACTTGATAAATGCCAATAAGGGCAAGAGTGCGATCTTGATCGGTATATTGCGACATACATTACGCTCCTGATTACTAAACCAAATCTGCTAAAAATTGGCCGCGTTGTTCGATGACGCCACCACCTAAACAAATTTGATCCGCATAAAATACGATCGACTGTCCCGGCGTGATGGCTTTTTGCGGCTGGTCAAATTCAACCCAAATTTGACCGTTTTCTAGGCGTTTTATCTGACAGGCTTGTTCGGCCTGACGATAACGAATTTTTGCCTTTAAGGGCGTATTTAGGGCAGGGCAGTGAGCATTAGTCCAATCAAGTTGCTGGGCTGTTAAAGTCCGGTGATAAAGTGCAGGATGATTTTCACCTTGTACCGCGATTAATTGGTTTGTCGCTAGGTTTTTATCCGCTACAAACCAAGCCTCATCCGATACACCGTGACCGCCGCCAATCCCTAAACCTTTGCGTTGGCCGAGTGTATAGTACATAAGACCTTCATGGTGGCCAATGGCCTCTCCATGTTCGTTAACAATGTCACCCGGCTGAGCCGGTAAATAACGCTGTAAAAAGTCTTTAAATTTACGCTCACCTATAAAACAAATGCCGGTGCTATCTTTTTTATCATGCACCACCAGGCCTGCTTTTTCGGCTAACTCACGCACCTGCGGTTTTTGTAATTCGCCTACCGGAAACAGGGTTTTACTGAGTTGATGTTGCTGTAAGGTATAAAGGAAATAACTTTGATCTTTATTGTTATCCAAACCTTTTAAGAGTTGGAATTCACCATTGTTGGCCTGGGTTACACGGGCATAATGGCCGGTGGCAATTTTGTCCGCACCCAGCGCCATGGCGTGATCAAGGAAGGCCTTAAATTTGATTTCTTTATTGCACAAAATATCCGGATTCGGTGTGCGTCCGGCTTGGTATTCGGCTAAAAAGTGCGCAAACACTCGATCCCAATATTCTTGGGAGAAGTTTTCCACGTGCAGCGGAATGTCGAGCTGTTCGCAAATGCTAAATACATCTTGCAAATCTTTGGCTGCGGGGCAGTAGTCTTCAGTGTCGTCACCTTCCCAGTTCTTCATAAACAGGCCTTCAACCTGATAACCTTGCTGTTTGAGTAACAAGGCTGTAACAGATGAGTCGACGCCGCCGGAAAGCCCAACAATGACTTTGGTATTTGAGTTCATAATTTGTATTTAATAAATAAGATAAGTCAGCTATTTTAACAGATTGACGTTCTCAATTAGCTTGCTTTCACCGGGCGCGAGGTCATTGATATTAAATTGACCAATTTGACTTCGAATTAAACGTAATGTAGGAAAACCAACCGCTGCCGTCATGCGCCGAACTTGGCGATTACGACCTTCTCGAATAGTGAGTTCAAGCCAGCTGGTTGGGATAGATTTACGTTCACGAATTGGTGGGACGCGCGCCCAAATATTAGTCGGTTCGGCTATTTTTCGTGCCTGTGCAGGACGTGTCATGCCATCGTTAAGCATGACACCTCGTGACAAGATTTTAATTGCTTCGTCAGTGATTTCGCCTTCAACTTGAACCCAATAGGTTTTGCTCATTTTATGTTGCGGGTCACTAATTTGGTGCTGTAAACGTCCATTATTGGTAAGAATCAACAAGCCTTCACTATCACGATCCAAGCGACCAGCAGCATAAAAGCCGGGACGCTCAATAAAATCTGCTAGTGTTGCACGTCCGAGTTCATCGGTGAACTGGCACAATACATCAAACGGTTTGTTAAACAAAAGCACATCCGCCATCGTGACCTCAAGATTAACCATGTTAGAATGTGGCTATTTTAGCAGATTGAATAATCACCACTTTGATAACCCGTTTGCAGAATTGCCATGGGATTGAGCGAATGACCGAACAGCCTACTTTTTTTGCTGATGCCAGTCGTATTAGTTTAAATGCGGATCTTACTTTTAATGTACCGAATCATCCAATTATTCCGTTCATTGAAGGAGATGGTGTGGGTGTCGATATTACCCCTGTGGTGCTGAAAGTAGTTGATGTGGCCGTGACAAAGGTTTATGGCGATGCAAAAAAAATTGCCTGGTTTGAGGTTTATGCCGGTGAAAAAGCACGTTCTTTTAGTGGCAGCGACAGTGTGTTGCCTGAGGCCACCATTGAAGCTTTTGCACAACATCATGTGATGATAAAAGGTCCTTTAGCCAGCCAGGATGGTGCACAAAACTTATCTATTAATGCGATATTACGCCAACGATTAGGGCTAGTTTATTGTCACCGACCTATCCAGTATTTTGTCGGTACACCATGCTGTTTGAAAACCCCTAATCAACTTAATGTATCAGTATTTCGGCAAAATGCAGAGGTGTTAAACGCCGGTTTGGAGTGGTCCACAGGCACTGAAGAAAGCGAAAAGTTTTGGTCTTTTATGCAAACAGAATTACATTTAACAACACCCCCACAGCCGATGGCAATGGGCTTGCAAATAGTGTCTAAACACGCAAGTCAAGACTTAGTGAGACAAGCAATTAAGTATGCCATCCAACACCATAAACCCTCCATAACCTTGGTTAGTCGCGGTCACTTAATGCCAGCCACCGAAGGTGCCTTTAAAAACTGGGGTCGTGAGTTAGTTTTGCAGGAGTTTGGCGGTCACCAAACGGATAGTGGGATTGAGTTTTTGCATCCGCAGACGCAAGCCGTTATGTTATTCAAAGATGTGAGTGTTGAAGCATTTTTGCAACAAACATTATTGCAAAATGAAACGCATCATGTTGTTGTTACCCTTAATCGTCAAGCCGATTGTGTATCGGATGTGTTGGCAGCACAGGTCGGCGGGATCGGGATGGTGCCAACGGTTCATTTTTCGTCAACTCATGCTTTATTTGAAGCGACCCATGGCTCGGTTCCAAAACATGCCGGGCAAGACAAGGTAAACCCAAGTTCGTTAATTTTAGCGGCGGTTATGATGTTGCGG